>JAQGHQ010000168.1 GCA_028288765.1 Gemmataceae bacterium
GATCCGGGCCGACATGTCACGGGCCTACCCCCTGTATACCTGCCCCCTTGCCCGGTCTATCACCACGGATGAGCACAGTTCGCTTTCCCGGTCAACAACCGTTACACGCCCCGCCCGTCTGCCCGCCACGGCGGATCGCGCGACACGGACTGGCCCCACACCCGCGGGGGGACGTCATGCGTACCGCCGACCACCAGATCCGTCGGCTGCGTCGACTCGACCCGGCATGTGCGGAAATGGTGTCCGTGGCAAGAGGCGGGCGGTCAGTGGTTCGGGCGGGCCGTCGCTCGTCCGGTCGTCCCCAAACCGGCGCGAGAAAATCGGCCGCCGATCGCCGGCCGGGGGCTCGAATGAAGCTCGATCAACCTCCGCGCGTGACCGAGCAGTCACGATACGTGACGGGGGTCGCGCGCTCGCGCGGTGTTAACAGCCGGGGAGCGCGCGTGTTCCTCTCGGACCCCGAGAGGGGTTCAAAACTTCCGCGGGTGAACAGCCCAGCTTGATCGGTCACATCTCGTAACAGCTTGAAATTCCAGGGGTTGGTTGCGGCTGGAGGGGGGAAACTCGCGCGAGTCGCGGCCGACAATTTCGAAGAGTCTTCCGCTCGGGGAGCCTTGTGGCGTGCATGATCCACCCGACCACTACGAAAGATTGATCGGAGCCAATGAGCAATCCGGTTGTGTCGAGTTTAGGACTCACGGACAAAACCCCAGCCACCATCGACAATCACTGGGGAAACACGGGGTAAACGAGGTTTTGTCGGTTAGTCCTTAGACCGAATTCGACCCGGCCGCGCTGGATTCCCAGCCGTTTGTACCGCCGCCGCCGGAGGTGGTGACCGGGGATCGTCCAGGGCGAGCGGACTCAACCCGCATCCTGGATCACACAGAGCTCACACAGGGATCACGTAGCGGCCCCCTTTGCCAACCGCGATGGGAAGCAGTTCGCCGAAACCTTTCGTTCGACGTTGAATCTGTCGTCCACCTCGAACGAAACAGCGGACAGGCCCGCCACCAGTAGCGCGGATTCTGACCGCTGTCAAATCGTGGGCCGGATGCGCCGCCCGCAGAACCCCACCCCCTCCGCTTTCCCTCCGCCGCCGTCAACTCCGCGAATCCGACCAGTCGATAACGCCAGACGGACCGCTACCCCCCAAGGCGGGACCGCCGCCGGACGACGGGACTCCGCCCATGCCGCCGACCCGGCCCGGGTGATCGAGCTCCAGGCCGTCTGGGGGAACCTCCGAGGCTGGTCGACCGGATCGCGGACCGGCTGAGGGTCGGGCGGGTCGAGCGGGGATCGGCGGAGACCGCCGAGGCGGGGGTCGGGGAGCTGAGTGCGCCCGTCCTGCGGTGCGAGGTGCGGACGGGGCCGAGCAGTCCCCTGGACAGGCGGCTGGCGGCATGAGGTCGATCTCGCCCCGGAGCAATCTCCTCCAAGTAATCCGGGCGAGTTGCTGGACGCGGAGGGGAACGGGAGGTAGATAACCTGTTTCCCTCCCACTACCGAGTCACACGATGCCAAAGACCAAGACTCCCACCCGGACCGACGAAGACGTGGTCGAGCCCCTCCCCGCCGACCCGGTCGAGACGGGGCCGGCGGACAACGGGTACGTGCTGGACATGGGCGGGAAGGGGGCGGAGGTCGCCAGCGCCCTGATTGTGAACGGGCTCCTGCCGTTCCTGTCGGTGACCAACAAGGGGATCAACCTGGTCACCGCGAACCGGGCCGCCACCGCGTTCGTCCCGGTCAAGATCACCTCCCGGGCCGACTGGCCGACCCTCGACCTGAAGCGGGACGACGCCGCCAAGCTCGAAGCGGCCGGGGCCGTCCTCGCGTTCCTGGTCGGCGAGGACGACGACCGGGCGAGCTGGTACCTGACCGTCGCGGAGTTCTTGTCGCGGGCGGAGGCGCGGGGCGAGGGCACGCTGTCCATCCGGATCGACGAGCACTGGGAGTGGCTGGAGCCGTTCGAGGGCCACCCGGGAATCCGGCGGGCGTTCAAGCACCTGCTGACGTAAGTCAGGCGGCAGGAGAAGAACGACCCGACAGGAGGCCGGGTGCCCCGGGCGGCTTGTCCGCCCGGGGCACCCGGGAGCGCAAACCACACGGGCGGACAAGCCGCCCGGGGCACCCGGAGAAGGGTCATTCATTTCCGCCTGTCTGCCGAGCGCGGCCGCCCGCTCTTGGCACCGGTCGAAGGACGTGGCAAGGGGGAGCGCGGCGGCAGGCCAGCTCATGCACCGGCGCGCCCTACATATGATCTGTTGTGAGTCGGTTTGCAAGTAACGTGTTGACGGGTCCGTGATCGACATCGCCGCTACTGACCTTCACCCGCCCGCCCCGGCCGGGTACACTCCACCCCTTACCCCCTGATTAACCCCATCCGGCGCCACCCCCTCGTGGGGGAAGGTTCTGTCACGGGGGCGGTCGCGGGACACCGGAGGGGGAGCCGATGGCGAAGGACGGGCGGGACACGGGCGGGACGCCCCTGGGGACGGCCCTGGCGGCGATCGAGAAGGAGTTCGGGAAGGGGTCGATCATGTCGCTCGGGGACATGGGCGGCCAGGACGTCGAGTGCATCTCGACCGGGTCGCTGAGCCTGGACATCGCCCTCGGCGGGAAGGGCCTGCCGCGGGGCCGGATCGTCGAGATCTACGGGGCCGAGGCGAGCGGGAAGACGACCATCGCCCTCCACGCGGTCGCCTCGGCCCAGAAGGCCGGCGGGGTGGCCGCGTTCATCGACGCCGAGCACGCCCTCGACCCGACCTGGGCGAAGCGGATCGGGGTCGACCTCGACGGCCTGCTGGTCAGCCAGCCGGGGTACGGGGAGGAGGGGCTGCGGATCGCCGAGATGCTGATCAAGTCGAACGCGGTGGACATCATCGTGATCGACTCGGTCGCCGCCCTGGTCCCGAAGAACGAGATCCACGACAGCGAGATCGGGGACACCAAGGTCGGGTTGCAGGCGCGGATGATGAGTCAGGCGATGCGGATCATGAACCCGCCGCTGGGCAAGAGCCGGACGTGCCTGGTGTTCATCAACCAGATCCGGCAGAAGATCGGGGTCATGTACGGGGACCCGAACACGACCACCGGGGGGCTGGCGCTGAAGTTCTACGCCTCGGTCCGGATGGAGTCGAAGCGGGTGACGCACGTCAAGGACGGGGACGAGACGATCGGGGCCGAGACCCGGGTCCGGGTGGTGAAGAACAAGATCG
>JAQGHQ010000291.1 GCA_028288765.1 Gemmataceae bacterium
GGCGGCATCGGCGGTGTCATGGGCACGTGGCACCTGGTACTGAAGCGGGTCCCAACCTCCTTGAAAGGCACCCGGTCCGTCGCGTCGTGCTGACGGGAGGAATCTTGCCGGTTATAGCGGCGTCCAATTAACCGTATCGGGCATCTAGAGCGCGGATTTGCCAAAGCAAACGTGAATGGAAGTTGTTGCGTGGCACGAATTAATACATACAAACAAGTCTCGCCGGGCCAAAACTCGAACGCCGCCGCGCACAGGTCGGTGATCGCCCGGCGTCAGCACCGGGGCCGGGAACCCAACCACCTCCCGAAGCAGTTGATACGCCTATCCCGGGGTCAGCTGAATCACCCGGGATCGGTCAAACCGGGGTTCCGATTCTTTGGTTTCAGAGATGGTTTCGCGCACAAGACACAACCGGCACTCCACCCACCGCGAGAGCTGACAGGTCTGTGAATTCCCATTTCTTCACGGTGACCGCGGAGCCGATACACACAATCGAGTCTTTATTATCGTTAAAATGTCAATGCGATGTGCTCCGCGACCGTTCTCGATCGCGTCGACTGTTACTTGTGTGATTGCGAAGATGAGCCACGTCCTTCTGCGATCGGCAAGTTAGGCTTTTGTAGGGTGGGTCGAGTCTTCGAGGCCCACCGAGATTAACTACAAGGAGGCCCACCAAGATTAACACCGGTGGGCCTCGAAGACTCGACCACCCCACAAGAAATCCTCCCCAAACGGGGAGCTCGGCAGGGTACCAGTCAGCGTAAAGTGCCCGGTCGACCTCCCGCCTGGAAATACACTGCCCGCCTGACCGAGCCCGGCAATCCACTACCCACACCGGACACAGAAGAACTCGAAGTGCCGGCCCCGGTCGGAAAAACCCGGTGGGGTGGCGTAGTCGGTCTATCGCCCAGGAGATATACTGTTAGTTCGCTGTGAATCGAGGTGTTAGAGGGATCTGTCGTGGCCGTTCGAATCCGGATGAAGCAGATGGGCCGGGCTCACCGGCACTATTACCGTATCGTTGCTATCGACCAGCGTCAGCCGCGGGACGGGCGGGCGATCGAGGAGCTCGGCACCTACGACCCGCACGTCCCCAACCCGGACCAGTCGGTCACGCTCCGGCCGGCGCGGATCAAGTACTGGCAGAGCGTCGGGGCGAAGCCCTCCGAGCACTGCGCGGCGATCTTCAAGAAGTACATGAAGAAGTGGGAAGAGATCGAGGCCCAGGAAGTGGTCAAATCCGCCGAGGAGGCCGCGAAGGCCGCCACCGCCCAGACCGACGCGGCCCCGACCCAGAGCTGACCGCCGGCCCGCCCGTAACCCCGCCCGGTCGACCCGGGATGGGATCGTTCGAAGCCCTCGGCACCCGACGATAGCGGTGGCCCGTGGCGATTGACGAGCACGAGCAGCCGACACCCGAGCCCCGGCGGACCATCCGCTTCGACGTACTCACCCTGTTCCCGGGAATCATCGAAGGGTATCTGGGGCAGAGCCTGCTCGACGACGCGATCAAGGCCGGGCTCGTCCAGGTCCACCTCTGGAACATCCGGGACTGGACACAGGACAAGCACCAGAAGGTCGACGACCGCCCGTTCGGCGGCGGGCCCGGGATGGTGCTGATGGCGCAGCCGGTGGTGGACTGCGTCGACGCGGTGCGGGCGAAGGCCGCCCCGCCCGGCCGGGTGGTGATGATGACCCCGGCCGGCGAACGGCTGACGCAGCCGGTGGTGGAACGGCTGGCGGCGGAACCCCGGTTGTTGCTCCTCTGCGGCCGGTACGAGGGGTTCGACGACCGCATCCGCCAGCTGATCGACCCGTGGGAAATCTCCGTCGGCGACTTCGTGTGCAACGGCGGCGAAGTCCCGGCGATGGTGGTGATCGACGCGGTGATCAGGCTCGTCCCCGGCGTCCTCGGGGACGAGCAGAGCGCGGCCGACGAGTCGCACAGCGAGCCCGGCCGGCTCGAATACCCGCAGTTCACCCGCCCCCGGGTGTTCCGCGGGCTGGAGGTTCCCGAGGTCCTGCTGAGCGGGAACCACCAGGGGATCGCGAAATGGCGGCGGGAACAGAGTGCCTTGCGGAGTCACCCGCGGCAGGGGGACCAACCGAACACGTAGGGCGGCCGGGCGGGCCGTCCGCACCAACGGCCGGGAGTCCCGGCTGAATACTTTGACTCAACGATGACCGGGCGGCTCGGCCGCCCCGAAAGGTAAGGGTGGGCCATGAACGCGCCGCACATTCAACTCGTCGAGCAGACGATGGTGAGGTCCGACGTCCCCGACTTCCGCGTAGGGGACCGGGTCGAGATCCACCAGAAGATCCTGGACGGCCAGAAGGAGCGGGTCCAGGTGTTCGAGGGCGACGTGATCGCCCGGCACAACGGGGGCATCCGCGAGACGGTCACCGTCCGCCGCCTGGTCCAGGGCGAGGGTGTCGAGCGGATCTTCCCGGTCCACTCGCCGCGGATCGCCCGGATCGTGGTGAAGAAGGCCGGGTCGGTCCGCCGGGCGAAGCTCTACTACCTCCGCGACCGGGTGGGCAAGGCGACGAAGATCAAGGACGACGTCAAGCGCCAGCTGAAGATCGACGCCGACCTGAAGGCCGCCGCCGAGGCCGCCGCGAAGGCCGCCCAGGAGTCGGCCGCGAAGGCGACCGCCGAGGGCGGGATGAGCAAGTCGGCCCAGAAGAAGAAGGCCAAGAAGGAAGCCGAGGCCTCCAAGAAGAAGTAAGGTCATGGCCCGCCGCGACCCGAACGCGACGAAGCCGGCCCCCGCGGACTCCGGAGGCGGGTTCTCCCGCTGGCCGTGGTGGCGGCGGTGGTTCGGCCGGCGGAGCGAGCGGGCCGCGGCCCGGTTCCTGCAGAGCCTGGGGTACCGCGTCCTGGCGGCGAACGTCGCCGACCCGGCCGGCGAACTCGACCTGATCGCCCTCGACGGACAGACCCTGGTCGTGGTCGAGGTCCGCTCGACGGCCGGCGACGACCTGGAGAAAACAGCCGCCTCGGTGGACCTCCGCAAACAGCGGAAGGTCACCGAGGCGGCGGTGCGTTTCCTGGCCCGTAAACGCCTCCTGGAGGGCGTGAACGTCCGGTTCGACGTCCTCGTCCTCGGCTGGCCGGTGGACGCCCGCGAACCCGTCGTCCGCCATTTCCCTCATGCCTTCGAGGCCGTCGGCCGTTTCCAGTTTCATAATTGAGCCGCACGATTAACGCAGAGAAAGACACGATTCGGACAAAATCAGAGTTCAACCGGCCCCTAATGGCTGCCGCTCATCTCTATTTCTAATCGTGCCCTTTCTGCGTTAATCGTGCGGCTTTTTCGGAGCGTGGCATGCCCTCCTTCCCTCCCGTGGACGACCAGCTCGCGGTGATCCTCCGCGGGGCGGCGCAGATCGAGACGCGGGACGAGCTCCGCAAGAAGCTGGAGCGGAGTCGGGAAACCGGCACGCCGTTGCGGGTGAAGTACGGGATCGACCCCACCGGGTTCGACGTTCACCTGGGTCACACGGTCCCTCTCCGAAAGTTGCGGCAGTTCCAGGAACTCGGCCACACGGCGGTTCTCATCATCGGCACCGCGACGGCGGCCGTAGGCGACCCGAGCGGGCGGGACGAGGCCCGCAAAAGCCTGACCCCGGAGCAGATCGAGCGGAACGCGCAGACGTACCTGACGCAGATCGCCAAGGTCGTTGACGTGACCCGGGCCGAGGTCCGGCCGAACGGGGGGTGGTTCAGCCGGTTCGGGTTCGCGGAGATGCTCCGGCTGCTCGGCCACATGACCGTGCAGCGGATGCTGGAGCGGGACGACTTTGCCAAGCGGCAGAAGGCCGGCACACCGATCTACTTGCACGAGTGCCTCTACCCGCTGATGCAGGGGCACGACAGCGTCGAAATCCACGCCGACGTGGAACTCGGCGGGACGGAACAGCTGTTCAACCTGATGGTCGGCCGCGACCTCCAGCGGGCCGCCGGGCAAGAGCCGCAAATCTGCCTGACGATGCCGATTCTTAAGGGCACCGACGGCGAGAAGAAGATGGGCAAGACCGCCGGGAACTACATCGGGCTGAATGAGCCGGCCAAGGACCAGTTCGGCAAGACGATGCGGATTCCGGACACATACGACGAACTCCTGCCGGACGGGGGCAAGCGGACTCACTCCTTCATCCGAGACTGGTTTACCCTTCTAACCGACCGGTCTCCCAAGGAGATCGAGGAGATCGTTGCGGGACACCCGAACGAAGCGAAGAAGCTTCTGGCGGTAGACGTCGTCACTTTCTACCACGGGGCCGAGGCGGCGGCGGCGACTCTCGCCGACTGGAATAAGCAGTTCAGTGGCGGGGGAAAGCAGGACCCCGACCACATCGACGAGGTAACGATCGCTTCTTCCGAGGTGGTCGGGGGCGAGGTGGCGGCGGTCAAGCTGATCGTGCTCACGAAGCTGGCCGCGAGCAACGGCGAAGCCCGCCGGAAGATCGAGGAGGGGGCCTTCAACTACGGCCCCGATCGCACCAAGGCCGCCGATGTGAAGGCGAATGTGACGGTGACGGACGGGCTGGTCGTGCGATTGGGGCGGAAGATCGCCCGGGTGCGGCTCGGGTGAGTCCCAAGACTCGCGGTGCGTGCCCTACGAAGCCGACTCTCGTAGGGCACGCACCGCGTGCCGTCTTATTTGGCAGCCTTCCCAATCAGATTCAGGATCGCCAGACACTCCGTCCGAACTCCCGTCCGGATGCTCGGCTCCGGAATCGGTGCGTAGGCATCGGTGTGCATACCCGGCAGGACCGGACCATCGGGCTTGAGGGAGGCTTCGTACTTCTCCTGGGGAATCGTTCCCAGGAAGTACATGAAGATCGGTACTCCGCCCTGCGAGTACCGGCCGAAGTCCTCGGCACCCATCAGCGGGCGACGCTCCTTCACGTTGCCCTCGCCGAGCACGTCCTTGAACACCACAGCCGTCCGCCGGGCCAGCGGCACGTCGTTCAGCGTCGCCGGGGTGAACTCGTCCAGGTTGACCTTCACCACCGGCTCCGGGGCCCGGGCCCCGGCCGCCGCCGCCTTCGCGATCCGGTCGATCGCCTTGAGCACGTGGTCCCGGACCTCCGTCTTCGTCGTCCGCACGGTCAGTTGTAGCTTCACCTCGTTCGGGATGATGTTGTGCTTCGTGCCGCCGTGGATCGACCCGACCGTTACCACGCACGGGTCGAGCGGGTTCACCTCCCGGCTCACGATGGTTTGCAGGTCGAGGATGATCCGGGCCGAGAGGACCACCGGGTCGATCGTCTGGTGCGGGGCGGCGCCATGCCCGCCCTTCCCCTTCACAATGATGTCCACCGTGTCCGAGTTCGCGAGCGCCAGCCCCTCCGAGTAGCTCACCACCCCCACCGGCTGGAGCGGATCGGAGTGTAAGGCGAGGGCGTAGTCCGGCTTGGGGAATCGTTTGTAGAGACCGTCCTCGAGCATCATCCGGGCCCCGGCGACGATCTCCTCCGCCGGCTGGGCGATGAACACTAGGGTGCCGGACCACTTGTCCTTCATCGCCGATAACACCCGGGCGGTGCCGACCCAGCACGTCATGTGGACGTCGTGGCCGCAGGCGTGCATCACCCCGACGTCGACGCCGAGTCGGTCCTTCATCCGCACCTTACTCGCATAGGGCACGCCTGTCTGCTCAGTCACAGGGAGGGCGTCCATGTCGGTTCGGAGCAGGATGACTGGCCCAGGCCCATTCTTCAGTACCGCCACCACCCCATTTCCGCCGAGCTTCTCGGTCACATCGAATCCGAGCTTCCGCATTTCGTCCGCAAGTCGTGCGGATGTCTTCACTTCCATCAGCGACAGCTCGGGGTTTGCGTGCAGCTGCTGGTACAGGGCGACAAGGTCACCGAGCTCCCCGACAAGCTGCTTGTCCACTTCCTGAGTCCTGCTTTTCACCCACTCGGAAGGCCTGATAGGGCCAGAGGTTTTACCCTCCCGGGGTGGGTCGGCCGGCTTCGAGTCCGCGCCTGCCGGATCGAATGTCCGGCCGGAACCGGAAGTAGCGAGTGTAGTTACGAGGATTCCGACGAGAGACAGCCGGGGGTGGAACATGACCGACCTTTCAACGTCTATGGGTTTGTCGTGGGAAGCAGCGCGGCGGGCATATTGGTGGAAAAAATGGCAGTTTTCCCGCTCCGCGAGTCACATACCCGGGCGTATATTAGGTTAGTTGTCTAACCGCCTCTCGGCGTCCCGGGTCGGTTGTGGTCTCGTACCTCCCGCCCCGCGAATCCAGCTTCCCACCCTGCGGGATTCCTCCCCGGAATAACACGCATGGGAAGGGGTGATTCGGCCCGGTCATCAACGAGAATCCGGTTCCAGACCAAGCGGCCGGCATTGACCCGGACGCTCGTATAACCGTTCCGCAACCTCAGGAGGAACCATCATGCCTGCCAAAGGCTTGACAGTACAGCAACGGAAGTCGATTTTCCAAGCGCTGGTTTCGGCCCAGGATATTGGAGGTGTCACTGTTCTGGAGTCGAAGAAGCAAGTCGCCGCGGAATTCCACATTACGAAAGAACAACTCGACCTGATTGAGAAAGAGGGGGTCGATAAGGACTGGCCGCCCCTCAATGAGTAGTTTCACCAGCCGGGAATAGGCTTGAAACCCGGTTTCTTCCGAGAAGCCGGGTTTATGTATTCGTAGGCACGGTCATGATTTAGAAGTAGAAACCGGGTTTCTGTATTCACTGCCGCAGTCAGTGCGGGTGGTGATGAAGGAACTGCTGCATGTCGGCCCCGAACGTCCGGGCGAGGTTGACCGGGGTCAGTATCTCTTTCGGCGGGCCCTGGCACTGGATCTTCCCGTCCGTAAGGCACAACACGTGATCCGAGTGTCGGCTCACCATGCTCAGCTCGTGCGACACGAGCAGCACGGTTACCCCGGACGTCCGGTTGAGGTTCGCAATCAGGTCGTAGAACTTTTGCTGGTCGCGGAAATCAATCCCCGCCGCGGGCTCGTCGAGCAGTAACAGCTCGGGTTGGGGCTGCAGCGCGAGCGCGAGCAGCACGCGCTGCAGCTGGCCGCCCGAGAGTCCTTCCACCGGCCGGTCCATCGCGTGGGCCATGTCGACCCGTTCGAGCAGCTGGCGGATCGTCTCGACCATCCTGCGGGAGATGCCCAGAAAGAGCGGCCGGTGGGAGAGGGCCAGCGCGAGCAGGTCCTTCACCGTGAGGGGGAGCCGGGCGTCGAGCGTTAGCTTCTGTGGGACGTAACCGATATGTTCGGGCGTGGGTTTCGAGTGGTCGTGCCCGCAGTGAAAGCGGATCTGGCCGCGGTATGAGTACTCGTGGACCAAGGCCCTTAGCAGGGTGGTTTTACCCGACCCGTTCAGGCCGATCAGGGCCGTCACCTTGCCGCGGGCCAGGTCCGCGTTCACGCCGTTGAGCACCGGGTGGCCGCCGAGCTCGACCCGGAGGTCGCGGATGGTCACAAGCGGCCGGGTCGGGGGGTCGAGTACCGGGAGCGTCGTCATTTCATCGCCTTCGCCAGTTCCTCGATGTTGGCCCGCATCTTTCGCTCGTACCAGTCGGCCGTTAGTGCCGCCGGGTTGGCCGTTTCCAGCGGGTCGATCTCGACTGCCGCGGCGTCCGCGAGCCCCTTCCGCCTCAGTTCGTTCAACACCGTTTCGGCCGACGTATTCGCTGTATACTGCGGCTCGATCGCGATCAACCGGACTTTGCCATCCCGGCACTTCTTGAGCAACTGGTTCAGCTCGTCCTGGTTCGGCTCGGACCCCGGCTTCTTCTGGACAACCCCCTCGATCGTCAACCCGAAGTCCTTTGCGAAGTACGCAAGCGACTCGTGGAATGTCACCAGTCGGCGGTCCTTCTTGTCCTTGAGCAGGTCCACCCCGTCCGCCTTGAGCTTACGCAGCTTTGCCACGTACTCGGCCGCCCGGCGGTCATAATTTGCCGCGTTCGACGGGTCCGCGACCTTCAGCTCGTCGCGGATGCCTTCGGTCATGATGACGGCGAAGTCGGGACTGAGCCAGATGTGCGGATCGCTGGCGTGTTCGTGCGGGTGATCGTGCCCGTGGTCGTGGTGGCATTCCCCTTCGAGCAGGCGGTCGGCGGGAATACGGGCACCGAGGTTGATGACCTTCAAGCTCTTGTTCCCACTCCCCCGCTGAAGTTTCGTGGCCAACTCCTCGTCGAGATCCAGGCCGTTGATGAAGAGAAGGTTGGCGTTGCGGATTAGTCGGGCCTCGATGTCGGTCGGGTTGAAATCGTGCGGCCCGGTGGTGGTCATCATGCTCCTGACAACCGCATCATCCCCGGCAACATTCGAGGCGAAACAATAGAGGGGGGCAAAGGAGACGGCCACCTTCGGCCCCTTATGGTCCTTCGGCCAGTCGGAGTCCGTCCCGCACCCCAGCCCGAGCAACGGGAGAAGAGCTGCGAGGACCGCGACGAATGTGCCGGCAAGTACGCGATTGGCGGAGCTGCGAGGACCCACCATGACTGCACCCTATTCCGGGATAACTTCGTAAAACCGATGCTGATTTTACTCGACGTCCGGCAACCCGACAAGGGGAGAGGTTGTAACGATCGGGCGGTCACGGCAGTTGATCGGGGCGGCACCACTCGTCTTGATGATACTCTTCCTCGCTTCCCAACCGGGAGCACCCGATGAACACCGCACTTGCCCTCACCTTCGCCGCGCTTTCCGTTACCCCCGAGCGCCCCGACTCCACTGCCGCGGCCGATGACACCAAGGAGATGATTAGCAAAGGGCTCGACTGGCTCGCCAAGCAGCAAGCAGCGGACGGAAGCTGGTCCGGGAACAATGGCATCTTCCCGGCTGCGATTACCGCTCTTGCCGGGACGGCACTGCTGATGGAAGGGAGTACACTCGGCGAAGGGAAGTATGCCGGGCACATTCGCAAGGCCGTGGGGTGGTTCATTAAGAACGCCCGGCCGAGCGGACTGCTCGTCCCGGCGGGTAACTCGGTCGAGAACGGCCGGTACATGGTCTCGCACGGGTACGCATTGATATTCCTGGGCTGTGCTTACGGCGAGGAAGACGACGGACCCTGTCGGGAGGAACTTGGCAAAGTGCTTCAAAAGGCCATCGCTTTTACGGCCGACGCTCAGACCGAACGCGGCGGGTGGGGGTTCCTCATGGCAGCGGAGGGGTCCGGGATCGACGAGACCCATGCGACAGCCGTGGTCCTCCAGGGGCTTCTCGCCGCCAGAGCAAGTGGCCTTCCAGTTTCAAAAACGATCCTCGACAAGGCCCAGCAGTATTTCGACACCGCGACCCGACCGGACGGAGGGGTCGTACCGACTCTGGCCAGTGGCCCGGAGGGTAGCAGCGAGGCGATGATCACGGCCGAGGCGGCGGTATGTGCCCTCCGATCTCGGCCGTCGTCCGCCCGCCTCGTCCGGTGGGTGGTGTTCGCGGCCAGGAGCCGCGACCCGGACCTGAAAAGGAACCAGGGTACGAACGTCATACTTCAGCACTTCAACTTCGCCCGCGTGGCTTACGCCCTGGGGAATGAGGGCCACCGGCTGCTTGACCCTGAAGTGAAAGAATCGGATCTGGTGATGTGGGACGTCTACCGGAAAGCGTTGTACCGAAATCTGAAGAACGCCCAGCGACCCGACGGCAGCTGGCCGGACCCCGTCATCGGACCGACGTACTTCGCGTCACTGGGCCTGATCATCCTTCAGCTCGACAAGGGATATCTCCCATTCTTCTCGCGGTAAGGAAGTGGGGAGGAAACCGCCTCTCGCCCTCCCCTCCCCTTCACGATTCCTTCAAGCCCCTTGCGTTTGCCCCACCTGTCGGCCACAATACCCGCGGATCAAGGGCGTCCTCTCCCCCCGGCGCCCGCGGCCGGAGTGGATTGAATCGCATGCTCATATACCCCGCTATCGACCTGCTCGACGGCCGTTGCGTGCGGCTCCGACAGGGCGATTACTCGCGGGAAACCGTGTTTTCCGACGACCCCGCGGCGGTCGCCCGCCGGTGGGTCGAACTCGGGGCCGATCGCCTGCACATCGTCGACCTCGACGGGGCCAAGGCCGGGAAACCGGTCAACGGCCCCGTCATCCGCAAGATCGTCGAAGCCGCCCGGGTGCCTTGCCAGCTCGGCGGCGGCCTCCGCACCGACGACGACCTGTCCGCCGCATTCGACTGGGGGGTCCGCTGGGCCGTCCTCGGGACACGTGCGATCCAGGACCCCGGGTGGGTCCGGTCCGCTGCAACGCGGAACCCGGATCGGGTGGTACTGGGCGTCGACGCGAAGGACGGGTTCGTCGCCACGGACGGGTGGCTGACGGTGTCGCGGGTGAAAGCGGTGGACCTGGCCCGGCAGGTGTCGGACGCCCCGCTCGCGGCGGTGGTGTACACGGACATCGCCAAGGACGGCATGATGAGCGGGCCGAACTTCGAGGCCCTGGCCGAGATGCAGGCGGCGGTTCCGCTGCCTGTGATTGCTTCCGGCGGGGTATGTACCCTGGATCACGTCGAGCGGCTGGTGACGGCTGGTACCCCCGGCTGCATCATCGGCCGCGCGCTGTACGAAGGCAGTCTCGATCTGTCAGCTGTTCTGGCCCTGACCCGGGCGACGACCAGACCCGACAGGCGACTCCTCTGACGCGCCGTCCCGCGGCGGATTCCCGCCGCGAGGCGCACGCCGCCGAGCCTCCTCCTCGCTGGCCGCCGTCCTGTACCCGGCGATTTCCGGGTGGAGGTTCGTGGCTGCGGAAAAGTAGGTCACTCGCTCCGCGAGTGAATGTTTCTGGGTCCGGCCCGAGCCCGCGTCTCGCCGAGAGCGATCGGGTTCCCGGGTCCTGTCAGAAACGACGGCTCGAGGAGCGAGTCGCCTACTTTATAACTCAGTCTCGTCTCCAACCGGCTCCGGCCGACGTGCATCAGGGCCATCCTTTCCCTAGAGGAGGGCCGTTCATGGCCGTCAAGCATCTGGTGGAGAACGTCCGGGACATTGCACTCGTCGGGCACCGCGCCGCGGGCAAGACCAGCCTGGCCGATGCCCTGCTCTACGAGGCCCACGCGGTCGACCGGTTGGGGAGCGTGGACGACGGGACCTCGGTCGGCGACTTCGACGAGGAGGAGCACAAACACCACTTCTCCATCGACACCCACGTCCTGCACGCCGACCACGACGGGAAGCATCTGAACATCCTCGACGCCCCCGGCTCGCCCGACTTCATCGGGGCCGCGCTGGAAGCCCTGGCCGCCGTCGAGACCGCGGTGGTCGTCGTGTCCGCCGTCAACGGGATCGAGGTCAACACCCGGCGGATGTTCGCCGAGGCGGGAAAGAAGGGCCTCTCCCGGGCGATCGTCGTCAACAAGATCGACGCCGAGAAGACGATCGACTTCCGCGAACTGGTGGCCGCGATCCAGGCCTCGCTGGGCAAGAACTGCGTCCTGTTCAACGTCCCGGACGCGGTCGGCCCGGCCTTCGGGAACGTCATCTGCCTACTCGACCCGCCGGAAAAGATGCCCGCGACGTGCCCGGTCGATACCCATGCCGCCCGCCAACAGCTGATCGACGCCGTGGTCGAGTCCGACGAAGCCCTCATGGAGAAGTATCTGACCGACGGGAACGTGACGGTTGCGGAGTTGGAGGCCGACGTCACCCGGGCCCTCGACGCCGGCACGCTCATCCCGATCTTCTGTACGTCGGCGAAGAAGGACAAGGGGATCAAGGAGCTGCTCGACGCCCTGGGCAAGTACGGGCTCTCGCCGGTGTTCAGTCGGAAGCGGCTGGAGGGGCTCCAGATCGGCGCGAACGGCTCGGTCCACCAGCTGGAGCCGACCGAGCAGGAGGAGTTCGTCGCCCAGGTGTTCAAGGTGGTGAACGACAAGTTCGTCGGCCACCTGAGCTTCATCCGGGTGATCGCCGGGAGGCTCCAGAACAACCACAACGTGGTCAACCTCCGGACCGGGCAGACACTCCGGGTCGGGCATCTTCTGGAAGCCCAGGGGAAGGCGACGGTCCAGGTCCACGGGGCCGGGCCGGGCGGCATCGTCGCGATCGCCAAGGTCGAGGGGCTCGAGATCGGCGACACGATCGCGTACACGAACACCGCCCCCCAGCTGCCGCCGCCGACCTTCCCCACCCCGATGTTCGGGCTGGCCGTCGAACCGAAGAACCGCGGCGACGAGCAGAAGATTTCCGCCGGTCTGCACAAGATCGCCGAGGAAGACCCGACGGTGAGGGTCGCCCACGACCCGCAGACGCACGAGCTCGTGATCAGCGGGGTGAGCCAGCTGCACCTGGAGATCATCCGGGAACGGCTGAAGGCCCGGTTCGGGGTGGAGGTAGTGACCAAGGAGCCGAAGATCCCGTACCGCGAGACGATCGTGGGCGACGGGGCCGGCGACCACCGGCACAAGAAGCAGACCGGCGGCCGGGGGCAGTTCGCCGAGGTCCACATGCGGATGTACGCACTCTCCCGTGACATCAAGACCCAGGCCCAGTGCGAGGCCGAGTTCGCGAACAAGAGCCGGTTCGAGAAGATGCGGTCGTGTCACTACGACCCGGGGCTCAACTTCGCCTTCATCGACCACATTGTCGGCGGGACGATCCCGAACAACTTCCTCCCGGCCATCGAAAAGGGGTGCAAGGAGGTCATGGAGCGCGGCGCGCTGGCCGGGTACCGCATCCAGGACATCGCGGTGGAGGTCTACTTCGGCAAATACCACGACGTGGACTCGTCCGAGGCGGCGTTCAAGACGGCGGCCCGGCACGCCTTCCGGAAGGCGTTCATGACCGCCCGGCCGGCGCTGTTGGAACCGATCGTGAAACTCGAGATCACGGTCCCGGCGAAGTACACCGGGGCGGTCCTAGGCGACCTGCCGACGAAGCGGGCGCACGTCGAGAACCAGGACAGCCTGCCCGGCGACACGACGGTGATCTACGCCCGGGCCCCGCTCGCCGAGGTCGCCCGGTACGCCGCCCAGCTCGGCGGGATCACCCAGGGCCAGGGCTCCTACGCGATGGAACTGAGCCACTACGAGATGGTCCCGGCGGGTGTCCAGCAGCAGATCGTCGGCCGGTCCCGGCTCGCGGCCGAGGAGGACGAGGAGTAGCCCCGCCCCGACAATGGGAGCCCGGGAACTCGTCCCGGGCTCATCTCCGCGGTCCCCGTTGGAACCGACGACGCCGGTTGTCCGCACTACCCTGGGGGCGAATAATAGCCCCGGGCGAGAGCCCAGTGCCGCCGGCCGCAGTGGTTGTACGGGATTGAGTAGAGAAAGCCCCGTGGCGGCATCACGTCCTCCCGTTTGTCGCAAACGGGATCCTTGTTCCGGTGTCTGGGATCGATAATGCTACCGATATGAGCACGGTCCCCCACTTCACTTCCGTCCCGGTGAGCTCCGCATGCAAGCGGTACAAGACTTCTTCGTCGGCGAGTGGTACTTCTCCGTCCCGCTAGTCGTGATGTCCCTGATCGCCGCCGCCCTGGTCATCTGGCGGCTGCTCCTGAACGTGTCCGCCCGGACCGACATGGACGACTTCCTCCCCGTATTCCAGGAGACGCTCCGGAAGCGCGGGGTGAAGGGGGCGATCGAGCTGTGCAAGGAGGAGAAGGGGCTGATCCCGAGCCGGCTGTTCGTGGCCGGGCTGGAGGCGTCCGACCAGGGGGCCGCGGCAATGCGGCGGAGCATGGCGAACGAGGCCGAGCTGGAGATCCTGCCCCGGCTCCAGTTCCTCCTCGCCCCGATCCTGGCCATCGCCAAGATCGCCACCATGGTCGGGTTGTTCTTCACCGTCATCTCGATGATCAACACGTTCGACGCGATCGGCCAGGAGTCGAAGGCGGGCAAGGCGCGGGAGATCGGCGGGCACTCGTCGAAGATCGGCCTCGCCCTGTTCGCCACCGCCCTGGGCCTGTTCACCGCGATCCCGCTCGTGTTCAGCCACGTCCTGTTCAAGGAGGGCATCACCCGGTTCGAGACGAGGATCAAGGCCGCGTCGCAGAAGCTCGTCACCCTGGTGACCAACTTCAAGAAGGACCCGAAGCTGCTCGACCAGAAGAAGGACGACGAGGAGGACGAGAGACCGCCCGCCCGGGCGACCCGGGGGGGCGCGCGCCGTGGCTAAACCCCCGAAGGCGTTCGACGTCTGGTTCGTTACCGCGAACACGGTGTACCGGGAGGTGCCGTACCAGGTCGTGGCCGACTGGACCCAGCAGGGCCGGCTCGCCCCGGCGGACATGCTCCGCTCGGCCGGCAGCCAGGACCCGTGGAAACGGGTCGCGGAGTGGGAGCTGCTCGCGGATTACCTCCCGCACCCGGCCGCGGCCGTCGCTTCGGCGGACGGCCCCCCGGCCCCGCAACCGATCGAGATCCAGGAGCCGGCGGACGCCGATTACCACCCACGCCGGCGGCGGGCGGACGACGACGATGACGTGGACATGATCCCGCTCATCGACATCAGCATGGTGCTCCTCGTCTTCTTCATCATCGTCTCGGCCACGGGCGCACTCTCCCCGATCGACGTGCCGGACATGCGGTACGCCGGAGAACTGGCCCAGGACGCCGACGCGATCACGATCAGCATCGAGAAGGCGAGCGCGGAGGACGTGTACTACTCCGTCCGGTCCGGGAAGTCCGGCCCGACGAAAGAGAACGCCAGGCTGCCGAATCCGGAATCCGCGATCGCCGCGCTCGACTCCCTGCTCGCCGACCGGACCCGTCCGCCGGAGGTCCGGGTAGCGTGCGCCAAGGACCTGCCGAGCGAGCGGGTGCTGGAACTGGCCCGCGAGCTGAAGAAGCGGATGGACAAGCGGATCATCAACTCGTTCGTGGCCACGGTGAACGAGGCCCCGCAGAAGAAATAGTCACACGTCATAAAGTCGTAAAGTCATAACGTCGGAATCCCTTGCGTCGGGCCCACAACCAACACCGCCAGCGATTCCGCCCAGTTCTTACGACTTTAGACTTTACGACTTTACGACTTTGGACTTTACGACCCCGGTGCCGATTTATGTCCACCTGGCAAGTCCGGGCCGAAGGCTCTCCCACCGCCGTGGTCGTCCCGTCCGCTACGGACATCCTTTCCGGCCTGCGCGACGGCATCTGGCTCCCGACCGACGAGGTCAAAGGGCCGACCGACGCCGCGTGGACCGCGATCGAGGCGCACCCGGCGTTCGAGGAGGCGGCGGCCGAGCTGGAGCTGCCCCCGCCCGAGCCGCCCGACGAGACGCACCTCGACATGAACCCCCTGATCGATGTGTGTCTCGTGCTGCTGATCTTCTTTATCCTCACGATCACTTACGCCTCGCTGGAGCGGGCGATCGACGTACCCCAGGACACGCCCGAGGAGAAAGGGAGCAGCACCACCAAGGTCGAGTACAAGGACATCAAGGACCGGGTGTTCCGGGTGACCGCCCGGATGGACGGCGAGCAGCCGGTGATCAAGCTCGAGGCCGACGTGGTGAAGGTGGAAGAACTCGAGGACAAGATGAAGCAGGTGATCGACCGGACCGGGCGGAGCGAAATGCTGCTCGATATCGACGGGAACGTCCCCTGGGGCATTCAGACCGCGATCATGGATGCGGCCAAGGGGAACAAGGTCCACAACATTCTGTGCCGGCCGAAGCCGCGGAAGTGAGTTTCGGGTTCCATGTTCCACGTCGGAGAAGATCTCTTCCGACGTGGAACGTGGAACCCGAAACGTGGAACCCGAAAAAACTCACCGTTTCGCCGTCTGGTCGTCCACCACGATCTCGTAGCTGCCGCCGCGGATAATCACCCGGAACACCGTCTCCTCGATGTCCTCCGGCCGCCGGTTCCGGTAGCCGATCTCCTTCTGGGCGAGGTCCACCTCCATCCCCTTTGGGAAGAAAGCCCAGAACGACCGAGCGTTCTCCTTCACCCCGAGGACGTTGCACACCCCGCCGACCGAGTCCGCCCGCGTGTCGCTGAACTTGATCTGGTTGGCGAGCGTCTTCAGGTCGTCGTCCGTCGCCATCCGTTTGTTCGTCAGGTTTTTCAGGTCGGCGAAGTACATGGCCTGCTTGTTCTCGGGCGGGAGCGGGACGAGGATCACCGCCCCCATCGCCGCGAGCTGGGCGACGTAGTCATCACCGCTCGACGTCCGGAACCGGAGCACCCATCGCAACGACCGGGCCCGCGACGAGTCGGCCCCCGTCCCTCCCGGACCGCTGCCCGGGGTCCCGTCGAACCCTTTACCCTGCCCCGGCCCCGCGCCCTTGTTCGCCCCCACGCCGAGTAGCTTCTTCGCCAGTTCCTTGTCCACCGCGGCGTACTGGGGAGCATTTGCGTCGGAAATGGGGATTTGACCGTTCGGGTCGTCGAGCTTGATCGCGTCCCGAATTTCCTGTTTCACCTCCGGCAACTTGCTCGGGTCGGGGAGGACCCACAGGTTCTCCTTCCAGGGGTCGGGGTCGCCCTGTTTTAGCGGGTCGTTGATGCCGCCGGACCCCATCGACCCCTCGCCGGCGTCATCCATGCCGGCCACGTCGATGAGCTTCACCGGGACCGAAGACTTGTCCGCGGCCGACCGGGCCAGCCCGATCAGCACCCAGACCACGAGAGCGCCGACGACGACGTGAAGCAAGACTGCCGTGACGGTCGAGAGGGGGAATTCGAGCCGGGAATTGAACCGCTCCCAGAACTCCTCCTCGGGCGGGCCGTCGGAGAGCGGATCGCGCTCCGGGTGTGGGGTCGCGCCGGGCTTCGGTGGGGCCTTGGTCGACATGAGGGGTCTCGCAACCGGAAGTGATGTGCCCCCACGGCTGGGGGTTCACCTGATTACAACGTAACCGCCGGAGGCGGGTTTGCAAATGGGGCAACGGAAAAGCCCTCCCGTCGAGACGGGAGGGCTTACACGTGGGCGAACTGCTCCTACCAGGAAGTAACCCGGTTTCTTGGAAGAACTGGGTTTGTGGCGAAGCGGCTTAGGCGATGCTCAACGATAACTTGACCCCTTTTGCAAGGTGTGTAAGCGGCTTTTTCGTGTGGGTGTGGTTCCACAGGGGCGGAATCTTCCGGCGCTGCAGCCGATGGGTCAAGTTATCGTTGAGCATCGCCTTAATGGTGCATCCGTCAAGTCACCAGACGCCGGGACCGCGGCGATTCCGGGTTACGGGGAACCCGGTTGACTGGCCCGGGCGGAGCGCCGATACTCATTCTGGTTCACCCATCCTGCTCCGGACATCCCCACATGCAACGCGCCCTCACCCTCGCAGTCGGCCTCCTCGCTCTCGCCGCACCGCCCGCCCGGGCCGACGACGTGATCGCGCCGGAGACCGTCGCCACGATTAAGGCGGCCACGGTGTACGTCCGGGTTGAGGGCGACGGGTGGGGCGGGTCCGGGTCCGGGTTCGTCGTCGCGGGCGACAAGGAGCGAGTCCTCGTCGTCACCAACCACCACGTCGCCGTCAAGCTGCCCCCCGGGGCCCGCCCGAAGCCGCCCGCGGTCAGCGTGGTCTTCGGCGGCGGCACCGCGGCCGAGCGGGAGTACCCGGCGACGGTGGTCGGGGCGGACGAGGAGCGCGACCTGGCCGTCCTCCGGGTGGCCGGGGTGACGGACGCCCCCCGGCCGATCACCTACACCGACCCGCCGAAGCCGGTCGAGACGATGGGGGTGTTCTCGTTCGGGTTCCCGCTCGGACAGGCCCTGTCGGTCCGCAAGGGGTTCCCGGCCGTCACCGTCGGCAAGGCGTCGGTCTCCAGCCTCCGCGACGGGGACGACGGCGAGCTGGCCGTCATCCAGATCGACGGGAACCTGAACCCGGGCAACAGCGGCGGGCCGGTCGTGGACGTGAAGGGCCGGCTGGTCGGGGTGGCGGTGGCCCGCGCCCGCGACGGGCAGGGGATCGGCTTCCTCATCCCGGCGACCGAGGTCGGCCGGTTGATGGCCGGCCGCGTCGGGCGGGTGCGGGTCGTCTCGGGCAAGGGGGCCGACGGGAAGCCGGGTGCCCGCGTCGAGGCCGAGGTGATCGACCCGGCGGGCGTGTTCCGGGCCGCGACCGCGTACTACGTGGTTGTGCCGCCGAAGGAGAAGGCGCCGGACGCGGCCGCGCTCGACAAGCACCCGGACGCCCGCAAGCTCGGGCTGAAACTGGAGAAGGGGGTGGCCACGGGAGACCTTGCGGTCACGACGGCGGAGGGGGCGGTGGTGGTACAGGTGGTCGGCGACCGCGGGCGTACTCGCTCGCCCCGGGGGTGAAGCCGGAGGACCTCGCCGGCCCGCCGCCCGCCGGGTGGAAGGAGTACAGCGCGCCGGGGAAGGCGTTCGTGGTCTGGCTGCCGGAGAAACCGGCCCGGCAGGGCGAGGAGCGGCGCCGCGCCATGCTGGCCGGGAACCCGATCTTCGCGACCGGGGTGGCCGGGAAGACCGACGACGGGCTGGTCTACCGGGCCGAGACGATCGACCTGCCGCCGGCCCTCGCCCGGTTCGCCGCCCGCCTCTACCCCGCCTTCCGCGCCGCCCTGCGGGACGAGACGAAGGGGCGGATCACCGAGTCGGTCGAGGCCCAGTCGGGCGAGCTCTCCGGGAACGAGTGCCGGCTCGAGTCCGGCTCCGAGGTCACCCGGGTGCGGGTGTACATCCAGGGCCCGCGGGCTTACACGGTCCGGGTGGTCGGGACCGCCGACCAGGTGGTGGGGGCGGAGGCCGAGACGATCCTGGTGTCGTTCCGCCGGCCGGGCGACGTCCAGGCCAAACGGCCCGACCCGTCGCCGCCTCCGAAGGTGATCACCGGGGGGAAGGAGCCGACCATCCTCGGGTCGATTGAACACGACCCGAAGTTCAAGACCGTCGGCCCGGCGGGGGCCGTCCTGATCGGGGTAGAGGCCCGGTTCGCGAAGTTCGGCGACACCGACATCGTCCGGGCCGTCCGCCCGATCTACCGGGTGAACGGGAAGGAGGAGTTCGGCAAGCAGTTCGGGTCCGATCTGACCGGGGCGGTGACGCTGAAGGCGAAGGACGGGTACGCAGTCGGCGGGGTCACCGGCAAGGCGGGGTGGTGGTGCAACGGGTTCTCCCTGACCTTCATGAAGGTGAAGGCGGACGGCACCCTCGACCCGAAGGACAGCTACGAGGGCGAGTGGGCCGGGTTCAACGGCAAAGGGGACGTGACCCGGGTGATGAGCGACGGCGCCCCGGTGGTCGGGATCGTCGGCAAGATCGTCGGCACCCAGACGACTGCCTTCGGGCTGCTGTACAAGGGGCAGGAGGAGTTCGACCCGAGCGCCAAGAAGAAGTGACCCGGCTGGGCCGCCCGGGGTTGTTGGTCGTCTCGGCCCCAACGGGGCCGCGCCATCGTTAAGGGGCGTCCCGTCTGCCGACTTGGCGGACGCACCATTTAGTTAGGCGAGCGGCGGGAGGAATACAACCCGACCCCACCCCGACCCTCCCCGCAACCGGGGAGGGAGTCGGACCTCAACCGGCGATCGGGTCCGGTCTCCCCCGGTTGCGGGGGGATTAAGGAAGGGGGGTGGGCTTTTCCGGCCCCGCGCCTTACTTCTTCACCTCGTATTCGGCGTCGATGACGTCGTCGCCGCCCTTCTTGTCGGCCCCGCCCGGGGTCGTGGGGCCGGCGTCCGGGCCGCCCGGCTGCCCGCCGCCGGCCTTCGCGTACAGGTGCTGGGCCATCGCGTTCGAGGCCGCTTCCAGCTCCGCCGTCGCACTCTTCAGGGCCGCGACGTCGGTCCCCTTCAAGGCTTCCCGGACCTTCGTGATCGCCTGGTCGATCGGGGCCTTGTCGGCCTCGGACACCTTGTCCCCCGCGTCCTTCAGGGTCTTCTCGATCACGTGGATGCGGTTCTCGGCCTCGTTCCGGGCCTCCGCGAACTCCCGCTTCCGCTTGTCCTCGTCGGCGTGAAGCTCGGCGTCCCGCTTCATCCGCTCGACCTCGTCCTTGTTCAGCCCGGACGAGCCCTCGATCCGGATGCTCTGCTGCTTGCCGGTGCCCATGTCCTTGGCCGACACGCTCAACACCCCGTTCGCGTCGAGGTCGAACGTCACCTCGACCTTCGGCATGCCCCGCGGGGCCGGCGGGATGCCGTCCAGGTGGAACTGGCCGATCCGCTTGTTGTCCCCCGCCATCGGCCGCTCGCCCTGAAACACCTGCACCTCGACCGACGGCTGGCCGTCCGCGGCGGTGGTGAACACCTCGCTCCTCTTGGTCGGGATGGTAGTGTTCTTCGGGATCAGCACGGTCATCACGCCGCCGAGGGTTTCGAGCCCCAGCGACAGTGGGGTCACGTCGAGCAGCTGGATGTCGGCCGCCGCCCCGAGGAGCAGCTGGGCGCCCTGGATCGCCGCCCCGATCGCCACCACCTCGTCCGGGTTCACCCCCCGGTGCCCTTCCTTGCCGAAAATCTCCTTCACCAGCGCCTGGACCCGCGGCATCCGGGTCATCCCGCCGACCATCACGACCTCGTCGATCTGCGGAGCCTTGAGCCGGGCGTCCTGGAGGGCGGTCAGGACCGGCTTCTTGCACCGCTCGATCAGGTGCTCGACCATCCGCTCGAACTGGTTACGGCTGATCGACAGCATCAGGTGTTTCGGGCCGCTCGCGTCGGCGGTGATGAACGGCAGGTTGATGTCGGTGTTGGTCTGCTGGCTGAGGTCCTTCTTGGCCCGCTCGGCGGCCTCCTTCAGCCGCTGCATCGCCATCGGGTCCTTCCGCAGGTCGATCCCGTTCTCTTTCTTGAACTGGTCGGCGATGAAGTCCATCAGCACCTGGTCGAAGTCGTCGCCCCCGAGGTGCGTGTCGCCGTTCGTGCTGAGCACCTGGAAGACGCCGTCCTCGCCGACGTCGAGGATCGAGATGTCGAACGTCCCGCCGCCGAGGTCGAAGACGGCGATCTTCTCGTCCTTCTTCTTGTCGAGCGCGTAGGCCAGGGCCCCGGCGGTCGGCTCGTTGATGATCCGCATCCGCTGCTTGACGACGTTGCCGTCCTTCCCCCGGATCTCGTACTCGGTGTCGAACCCGGCGATCGCGGCGGCGTCGATCGTGGCCTGCCGCTGGCTGTCGTTGAAGTACGCCGGGACGGTGATGACGGCCTTGCGGACGGTGTGCCCGAGGTACGCCTCGGCCGACTCCTTGAGTTTCCGCAGCACCATCGCCGAGATCTCCGGCGGGGTGAACGTCTTCCCGTCGATGTCCACCTTCACCAGGTCCGCCGGCCCGCCGACCACCTTGTACGGGACGAGCTTCTCCTCGCTCTCGACCTCGTTGTGCCGGCGGCCCATGAACCGCTTGATCGAGTAAATCGTCCGCTTCGGGTTGGTGATCGCCTGCCGCTTGGCCGGGTCGCCGACCAGCCGGTCGCCCTTGTCGGTGAACGCGACCACGCTGGGGGTCAGCCGGTTCCCCTCCTGGTTGGGGATCACCTTGACCTCGCTCCCCTCCATGACCGCAACGACCGAGTTCGTTGTCCCCAGGTCGATGCCGATAATTTTCTCTTCCGCCATGTTCGAGATCTCCTCGTTCTTCGATGTCTCAGTGTCACGTCGGCTCGCAACCCGGGCCCTTCAGGAGAGTTTACTGCAAACCTCGACGGCAGTTCAAATCAGCACCTTGGGCGGCCGCGAACCAGTTTGGTTACTACCCGTTCGATTCGGAAGGACCGTTGGAAGATTCAGTTTTGGGGCGTGTTAAGCAAGATCCGTACCACAGACAGAAATGCCCCCCTGGCGCTTCACAACTCTAATTATTATGGCGGCTTGCACACCGGTATCACATGAATTCCTCGGATAACGGCCCGATGAAAAGGATCGTCTCCCGCCGTTTTGGCAGTGCGGAAGCAAGAGCCTGTCAGGAAGAGGATTGCGGCGAGATCTTTTCTCGCCCGGCCGTAGCGGAGCTCGTCGAAATCGGCCCGGAACACGCCGGTGTGACGATCCGGTTCGTTGACTCCCCCCGTGCTCACCGGTACATTCTCTCGGACATACCCCATACCGCAGACTGGTCCCCGAGCCATGACGCGCAAGAACGAGAACGGGGTCCCCACGCCGGGACCCGACAAGGCCGCCGCTGATCTGAAGGCCCTGCGCGTCCAGATCGACAAGCTCGACCTCCAAATCCTGGAGTTTCTGAACAAGCGCGCGGCGATCGCCGGGCGGATCGGCAAGGTCAAGGCCGACCAGGGCGGGGAGGTGTTCTCGGCCGGCCGTGAAGAGGAAGTGTTGAACAACGTCCTGAGCGCGAACAAGGGCCCGCTCGGGGAGGTTTCTATCCGGGCGGTGTTCCGCGAGCTGATCAGCGGCTCGCGCGCGCTTCAGAAGGTCCAGAAGGTCGCATTCCTCGGGCCGGAATACAGTTACAGCCACCTCGCCGCACTCGAGCGGTTCGGCGAAGCGGTCTCGTTCCTCCGCACCGGGACGATCGGCGCGGTGTTCGAAGAAGTCGGCCGGCGGCACGCCGACTACGGCGTCGTCCCGCTGGAGAACTCGACCGACGGGCGGATCACCGACACCCTCGACATGTTCATCCGCATGCCCCAGATCAAGATCTGCTCGGAGATCCGGCTGCGGGTCCACCACCACCTGCTCGCCAACTGTGAGCAGACCGAAATCCGCCGCGTGTACAGCAAGGCGCAGGCCCTCAGCCAGTGCCGCAACTGGCTCTCGAAGAACCTCCCGCACGCCTCCCTGCACGAGGTTTCGAGCACGGCCGACGCCGCCCGGCTCGTCCAGAGCGAGCCGCACGTCGCGGCGGTGGCGAGCCGGCAGGCGGCCGTCCGGTACGGCATCCGCACCCTGTACCAGAACATCGAGGACTCGCCGTTCAACGAGACCCGGTTCGCGGTCATCGGCCCGAGCGACAGCATGAAGACCGGGACCGACAAGACGGCCATGATGTTCCAGGTCAGCCACACCCCGGGCGCGCTGGCGGACGTCCTCTCGGTGTTCAAGGGGAACAAGATCAACCTGACCTGGATCGAGTCGTTCCCGTACCGGGAGGCGAAGGGCGAGTACGTGTTCTTCGTCGACTTCGAGGGCCACCGCGAGGACCTGAAAGTCCGCAAGGCCCTGACCGCCCTGGAAGAGATCTGCGACTCGGTGTCGGTCCTGGGATCGTTCCCCATCGCCCACCCGTCGGACGAATAGTCTTCAGTCCCTGGTCATCGTCTCTCGTCGGCCCCGCTTGGCCGGCGTTCCCGTCTTTCGTATCCCTAACCTTACACGACATCCCGCTGTCCGCGGTCGCCGTCAGGACGACGGCCCAAGGACATAAGGACGAACACCAATGATCCTCGTCATCAGACCGGACGCCAGCCTGGAACAGATCGAGCACGTCATCGAGCGGGTCCGGGAACTGGGGTTCACGCCCCACGTCAGCCGGGGCGAAAGCCGCACGATCGTCGGCGTGATCGGGGACGAGACCAAGCCCCAGGCCGAGAACTTTTCGGCGATCCCCGGGGTCGAACAGGTGCTGGCGATCATGAAGCCGTTCAAGCTCGCCAGCCGGGAATTCCACAAGCAGGACAGCGCCGTGTACGTCGGGAAGGTGAAGGTCGGGGGGGGCAGCCTGGCGATGATCGCCGGCCCGTGCGCGGTCGAGAGCTACGAGGTCATGGACACCGTCGCCCGGTACGTGAAGGCCGGCGGGGCGAACATCCTCCGCGGCGGGGCGTTCAAGCCCCGGACGAGCCCGTACAGCTTCCAGGGGATGGGCGAGGAGGGGTTGAAGATCCTCAAGGACGTGGGCCAGAAGTACGACATGCCGGTGGTGACCGAGGTCATGGACCCCCGGCAGGTCGGGCTCGTGGTCCGGTACGCCGACATGCTCCAGATCGGCGCCCGGAACATGCAGAACTTCGACCTCCTCAAGGAGTGCGGGAAGACCAAGACGCCGGTGCTCCTGAAGCGCGGGATGAGCGCGACCGTGAAGGACCTCCTCATGTCGGCCGAGTACGTGCTGGCCGAGGGGAATCCGGACGTGGTGCTGTGCGAGCGGGGGGTGCGGAGCTTCGAGGACAGCACCAGGAATATGCTCGACATGAGCGCGGTGCCGAACGTGAAGGGCCAGAGCCACCTGCCCATCATCGTGGACCCGAGTCACGCGACCGGCCGCCCGGACCTGATCCCGAGCATGTGCCGGGCGAGCGTCGCGGCCGGGGCGGACGGGGTTCACGTGGAGGTCCACAACTGCCCGGAGAAGGCGTTGTCGGACGGCCCGCAGGCCCTCCTCCCGCACCAGTTCCTCGACCTGATGGGCGACCTCCGCCGGCTCGCCGAGGCCCTCGGCCGGGAGTTCTGGGCTCCGCGGGAGGGCTGACCCCACGGCCCGCCCGGTGAACCTTCGCAAGAGAGATCCATGCCCCGCAAGAAACTGGTCGCCGGCAACTGGAAGATGAACACCACCCTGGCGGAGGCCCGGGCACTCGCGGCCGCGGTGGCCGCGGGCACGACGCCCGCGTCGGCGGACGTCGCCGTGTGCCCGCCGTTCCCCTGGCTCCTGCCGGTGGCCGAAGTCCTCCGCGGATCGGTCGTGGCGCTCGGGGCCCAGAACTGCCACCCGCAGAAGTCCGGGGCGTACACCGGCGAGGTGTCGACGGGGATGTTGCTGGAGGCCGGGTGCAAGTACGTGATCGTCGGCCACAGCGAGCGGCGGCACGGGCTCGGCGAGACCGACCCGTTCCTGAACGAGAAAGCAAAGGCCGCCCTCTCCGCCGGGCTCCACGTCATCTTCTGCGTCGGCGAGCTCCTGGCCGAACGGGAGGCGAACCAGACCGAAGCCGTCCTGGACCGTCAGGCCACCCAGGGGCTCCGCGACCTCCCGGCCGACCGGCTGGGAAACCTCGTCGTCGCCTACGAGCCGGTCTGGGCGATCGGCACCGGGAAAGTCGCCACACCGGAGCAGGCCCAGGACGCCCACGCCTTCATCCGGAAGAAAGTCGGCGTCATTCTGGGCGAGAATGTCGCCCGATCGCTTCCCATCCTCTACGGCGGGTCGGTGACCGCGGACAGCGCGGCCGGGCTGTTCGACCGGCCGGACGTGGACGGTGGGCTGGTCGGCGGGGCGAGTCTCAAGGCCGACTCGTTCCTCAAGATCATCCAGGCAGCGGGGTAAGAGCCCCACCGCCCGGGGATCGCCCCGAGGCGGTTGCCCCCTTCCCGACCCGTATGCTTCTGCGTAGATTGACCGTTCACCCGTTGGAGTGCGGGCGGCCGCGCTCTTGATGCGTTTGGAAGCGCCGTTCCGTGCGGAGGTTCCCGCCGTGTCCCTCGTCGCCGTGTGGTGGGTATCCCACCTGCTGAACTTCGTCGTCATGGCCATCGGGCTGTTACTCATGCTGGTCGTCCTGATCCAGCGGGGTAAGGGCGGTGGCCTGGCCGGGGCGTTCGGCGGGGTCGGTGGGTCGAGCCCGTTCGGCTCCCGGGCCGCCGACGCGTTCGTCAAGATCACCCTCTATCTCGCCGCCGTATGGGTGCTGTTCATCATGATCCACGTGAAGGTGGTCAAATACGACATCGCCGAGCAGGCGAGGACCTCCCAGATCGCGGGCGGGTGAGCGGCAGCCGGAGTGGCCCCAGCCCCGGTCCTCGGCCGGCCCGAGAGTCAACGGAAGGCCCGGCGTAGCGGGCGACTAACTGATTCCCGCGAGGCGCCGGCGTGTTGCTCAGCATGACGGGGTTCGGCGAAGCCCGGACCCAGACCGATGATCTCGCCGTGGCCGTCGAGGTCCGCGCGGTCAACAACCGTTACCTCAAGGTCACGGTGCGCGGGACTGACCCGTATCCGATGCTCGAACCGGAGCTGGAAAAGGTCATCCGCCGGCACGTCCGCCGGGGTACCCTGCTCGTCCAGGTGCGGCTCGAACGGCAGACCCAGCCGACCGATCTGGCACTGAACACGGTCGCCCTCCAGACGTACCTGCGGCAGGTCCGGGCGGCGTGCGACGCGGCCGGCACCCCGGAGTATGCCGCCCCGCTGCTCGCCGGGGTCCTCGCCCTGCCGGGGGTCGCGCCGGAAGCCGCCCGGTTCGGTCCCCCGCCCGAGGAGGAATGGCCGGTCGTCGAAAAGACGCTGGAAGACGCCCTCCGGAAACTGGACTCGATGCGGCGGGACGAGGGCCGGGCGATGGCCACCGAACTCCTCCTGCACCACCGCCACATCGGCGACCAGCTCGAGCTCATCCGGCAGCACCTGCCGGCGGTCATGGCCGAGTACCGGCAGCGGATCTTGGACCGGGTCCGGCAGGCGGTCGGGGACGCGGGGGTGCCGGTCGAACCGCAGCACTTGATCCGAGAGGTCGCCCTCTTCGCCGACCGCACGGACGTGGCCGAGGAGGTGACCCGGCTCACCAGCCACCTCGACCAGTTCGCCGAGGTGGTGCGGAAGGGGGACGAGGGGGCCGGCCGGAAACTGGAGTTCGTCGTCCAGGAAATGAGCCGGGAGACGAACACCCTCGGGTCGAAGGCCGGGGACGTGACCATCTCCCGGCACGTCGTGGAGATCAAGGCCACCCTGGAAAAGATCCGGGAACTGGTGCAGAACGTGGAATAGTCGTTGGTCCGTAGTCATCAGTCATTTGTCGGGCG
This sequence comes from Gemmataceae bacterium, assembly GCA_028288765.1. Taxonomy (GTDB): domain Bacteria; phylum Planctomycetota; class Planctomycetia; order Gemmatales; family Gemmataceae; genus Urbifossiella. The sequence continues at coordinate 26,539 of JAQGHQ010000291.1, forward strand.
GGCCGCGGTGCATAGCCCACCGGGCCGCGGGCGGGTGATCGGTGTTCCTCCGAGGGACTAATGACAAATGCCCAGGCATAAGGCCCCGTTGGTCGTCCTATCCGGCCCGAGCGGGGTCGGAAAGACGACGCTCGTTGACGCCCTGCTCGTCGCCGAGACGACCCTGCCCCTGCGGCGGGCGGTGACCGCGACCACCCGGCCCCCGCGGCCCGGTGAGGTGCAGGAGGTGTCCTACCACTTCTGGACCCGGGAGCAGTTCCAGGCAGCTCTCGACCGGAACGAGATGCTGGAGTCGGCGGAGGTCCACGGGAAGGACTTCTACGGCACCCCGCGGAGCGAGGTCGACCCGTACCGGGAGCGCGGGACCGGGGTGATCCTCGTGATCGACGTACAGGGGGCCGGACAGGTTCGTGCCCGCTACCCCGAAAACGATTTTTTGTCGGTGTTTGTTGCCCCGCCCGCATTCGACGACCTGGAACAGCGGCTCCGGGTCCGGGGCGAAGCGGAAGAGTCGATCCAGCGGCGGCTCCGTACCGCCCACCAGGAACTCGACCGGCAGTGCGAGTTCGATCATGTACTGGAAAACGGCGATCTCTCGACTGCCGTCGCGGCCCTCGAAGCGATAATCCGGGACGAGTTCAAACGAAGGGGGTTCTGACCGATGCTCGACGAACTGAAGGAAGAGGGAATCGTAAACAAGGTGGGCGGGCGGTTCAAGCTGTCCACCCTGATCCAGAAGCGGATGGTCGCCCTGAACACCGGGGCGAAGCCGTTGATCGACGCCCGCGGGGTGTCGGACAAGATGCAGATCGTGATCCAGGAGATCCTCCAGGACAAGATCTACCTGGACGCCGCCGGGAACGTGCAGGTGAAGAACGCCACGATGATGGCGAACATCCCCGGCGCCTACCCCGGGATGCCCGGGTCCACCCCGCCGGAGCCTGGCTCGGCCCAGCAAGCACGGGACGAATAGGGAGCAGCGGTCGGGGACCGGTGAGTCCCGGACCCGGCCGCCCAGACTCAGGAGCCCCGGGGCCCGCCCCGTGGGCTTCTGCCGTTTTTCGCCCCCCACCTCTAACCACTGTCCCCTCCGAACTCTCCCGCCCGCTGTACCGTAGAACCGGTGGCCCCTAGAACGTCCCCAGCCGTTCCGTGACCCCGTTGTCCCGGGTGGACCCCGCAGCCATGGCCGAACCGACCACCCCCCCGCCCGCCCCCGCCGCCGGGTCGTCCCGGTCCCCGGCTCTTCCGTCGACCGCCGACGCGGTCCCGTACGTCCCGGTGTCCTGGATGGCGGTGTCGGCGATGGGGACCGCCGCCCTGTTCGTGCTGATCCTGCTCGTCGGCGGGTACGGGGCGTGGAGGGAGAAACGGCCGCTCCTGATGGACTGGGCGCTGATCTTCCCGGTCGCGGCCGTCGTCCTCAGTTTCGCCGCCCGGCGGATCATCCGAAACGCCGAGGGGACCCGGACCGGGGAATTGTTCGGGGTCGAGCTGACGAACCTGGCGTGGTGGACCGCGCTGGTCGGCGGGCTCGGGTACGCGGCCTATCTGGTGGCGATCGAGACCTCGATCCGCCAGGACGCCAAGGGCGAGGTCCAGCGCTGGGCCGATAACATCCTGAAAGGCGACGACCCGGCGGCACTGACCCGGGCGTTCCACCGCACCCGCGACCCGAACGAGCGGGCCCTGATCGGCCCGGATAATCGATCCGCGCTGGAGGCCCGATACCGGAACGAGTTCATCGGGTTCGAGCAGTGCGACCTGGTCAGCCTGGTCAAACGGAACCGCGGGGCGTGCCAGTTCAGTCTCGGCGGGATGCGCGACTGGGCGATCAAGCCGAGTGGCGTCGAGTGTACGATCACGGGCACGGTCCTGTGCCCCGAGGGAGCCTTCCCGGTCAACGTCGCCCTCCGGGGCATTGAGACCGGGACCGGCGAGCAAGCCGCCGGCCGGCAGTGGCAAATCATGCTCACCCCCGCCGGCTACTTGGCGAAGCAGCAGGCCCGGTTGACCCCGTACGGGTGGGCCGTGGCCCAGCTGGAGATGAGCGGGAGCGATTTCGGCCGGAAGTTCATCACGATCAGTAGCACGGCCCGCGACGCCAGGGCCTTCGCATACCTCGAATTCGCCCGGGCGGAGACCGACCCGGCCTTCCGCCCATTGACCCCGACCGGTCAGTTCGTCCGGGCGGTATCCGTCGGCGCCCCGGCCGGGCTCGCGTCCTTCGGTCTTCCCGTCGCGCTCGCGTGGCTTCCCGGCCCGCCGTTCGCCGAGATCACGGCCGACCGCCTCTTCCGGCTTCCCGGCGGGGGTGAGCCGTCGGTCGAGCAGAAGCAGAGGTTCGCCTTCGCGTGGACGACCACGGGAATCTCGCGGCCCGGAGAAAGGCTCCGCGACACGACGGACGTTCACGAGCAGCTCGTTCTCACGGACTCGGCCGTGGAGTTCCGCCTGCCGGTCGAGATCCCGTTGCCCACCCCCCAGGGGGTGACCGCCGCCGCCCGCGGGCGGGTCGTGATCGCCTGTACGGACCCGGCGGTGCTGGCCGAGGTGCGCAAGCTCCGCCAGTCCGCCGATCCGGTCAACGGCGTGTCCTCGGTCTTCCCCGAATCCCATCTGAAGCCCATCACATGGAAGCTGGTCCGGATCGAAAGTGACCTGCAGCCCGTCACGATCCGCCCGCAAGGTGGGCCCGGCGGGGGGCCGCCGGGTGCGGGTCCCGGCGGACCGCCGGGTGCGGGCCCGGGGGGGCCGCCGGGCGGCCAGTAACGAACGCATTCGGGCCGCGCACCAGTCAGATTCGGGCGGGTGATCGTGCCGCCCCGTCGGGACGGTACGACCGTCACCGGTCTTGGGGGAACCGGACCGCCCGCGAGTCCGACCGGGTACGCCGATCCGATTCCGAAGCCCACCGAGACCGAGATAGCGGTCCCCGCTTCGTCCTGGGGCTGTTCCGTCGGCCTACAATGCTCCAGTGGGACACCCCCGCCCCGCCCCGTCGCCCGACCACCTATTCCTCCAAAACCGATGCCGCACCGCACCACCTCCCCGGGGTTTTGTAGCATCGAGGACGGCCTGGAGGATCTCCGGGCCGGGCGGATGATCGTGCTCGTCGACGACGAGTACCGGGAGAACGAGGGCGACGTGGTGATGGCCGCCGAGGCGGCCACCCCGGCGGCGGTGAACTTCATGATCCGCCACGCCTGCGGGCGGTTGTGCGTGGCCATGTCCCGGCCGAACGCCGACCGGCTCGGGCTCGACCTCCTCCCGGGCGTCAACCTCGACCCGACCGCGACCCCGTTCACCCACAACTTCGACGCCCGCCACGGGGTGACCACCGGGATCTCCGCGTTCGACCGCTGCCGCACCATCCAGGTGTGCGCCGACCCGGCGAGCGGGCCCCACGACCTCGTGCGGGACAAGGGCCACATGGACGGGCTCATCGCCCGCCCGGGCGGGGTGCTGGTCCGGGCCGGGCACACCGAGGGGAGCGTCGACCTGTGCCGGCTGGCGGGCCTGCGAGAGGTGGCGGTCATCACCGAGGTGCTGAACGACGACGGGAGCATGGCCCGGCTCCCGGACCTGCGGGGGTTCTGCGACCGGCACAAGCTCAAGATGTGTACGATCGCCGACCTGATCGAGCACCGCCGCCGCCGGGAAAAGCTGGTGAAGCGCGAGATCGCCCTGAAGCTCCCGACGGACTTCGGCGAATTCGACCTGTTCGCGTACACGTCGATGGTGGACCAGGAGCCCCACCTGGCTCTCTCCCTGGGCGGGGTCGGGGCGGAGACGGCCCCCGGGGTGGTGCCGGTGCAGGAGGAGCCGGTCCTGGTGCGGATGCACAGCGAGTGCCTGACCGGCGACGTGCTGCACTCGGCCAAGTGCGACTGCGGCCCCCAGCTGCAGTACGCGATGCGGCAGGTGGCGTACGCCGGGCGGGGGGTGATCGTATACATGCGGCAGGAGGGCCGCGGGATCGGGCTGCTGAACAAGCTGAAGGCGTACAAGCTCCAGCAGGAGGAGGGGCTCGACACGGTCGAGGCGAACAGGCGGCTGGGGTTCGCCCCGGACCTCCGACACTTCGGGATCGGGGCCCAGATCCTGCACGACCTGGGCGTTCGAGACATCAACCTGCTGACGAACAACCCGCGGAAGGTGATCGGCCTGGAAGGGTACGGGCTGCGGATCGTGGAGCGGGTGCCGATCCAGATCCCGCCCGGCGTACACAACCGGGATTACCTCCAGACGAAGCGGGAGAAGCTCGGCCACCTGCTCGACGGGTTCGACGCCGGCGGCGAGGGATGACCGTCCCGGTCACACCGCCACGTCCTTGTTCTCGAACATGCCCTTCAGGAGTTTCCGGTAGACGTGCGCGTCGGGGTCGATGAGCCCCTGCGTCTCTTTCACCTTCACGAACGACCCGGCCAGCCCGGGCGACTCCTCCCACATCAGCGGGGGCTCCCCGCTCACCTGACAGAACAGGGCATGGTCGAACCTGGCCCTCCCCGGCACGGTCCCGTCGTGGACGTGGACCGTCGGGAAGAACAGGATCTCCCTGTCCGCCCGCGGAAACTCGAAAGCCATGGGGTGGACCTTCTGCTCCCCCTTCTCCGCCTTCCTCAGTTTGAACACCGCGAACCCAAACTCCTTGTACTGCGGCAGCTTCTCCCACACCCCGGCCGGCAGGCGGAATCGGGCGTCGAGTCGGGTGAAGTCCTTGAGCGTCGGGACGAACGAGGCCACGAAGCTGCCGACCTCGACGACCGGCAGGGGCGCCGCCTCGGGCTTGGCCAGTCCGCCCTCGGGCCGCCCACGGTCGTCGGACTTCGGCTGCGGGAACCCCTTCCGCAAGTCGTCGAAGAAGTCCGGGTACTTCTCCAGGTTGACGAACCGGACCGCGTCGTCGGGGCTATCCTTCGGGGTCGGGAGGGGGAGGATCATGGCGAGGTCCTCGGCCGCCTTGAACCGCATGCTGTAGACGAGGAACTGCCGACCGCCCTTCCCCGCCCGGGCAAAGATGTTGGTGTCGGCAACAAGGCCGACCTTTCCTGAGAAGCAGCACATGACCGGGCCTCTGGCGGGTGTGTGAAGGGTAACCGATCCCAATCATCCCCGCCCCCTGCCGGGCCGTCAATCTTCACCGGCGCGACGATTCTGCCCCCCGGCACGAAAATCGGGTTCCTCTCCGACCCGGAAAATCGGAAAATCACGCGAACTGGTCCTGGCACATGTCTGGTGAAAGGCCACGGAGGTGCCGTGAACACAACTCGGATCCGCACTCTCACCCGTCGGCTGGCCGCCCCGCCCGACCGGAGCGCCAGGCCGAGCGCCGACGCCGACCTCCTCACCCGGTTCCTCGACGCACACGACGAGGCCGCGTTCGAAGTCCTCGTCGCCCGGCACTTGCCGGCCGTGCGGGCGGTCTGCCGGTCCCTCCTTCGCGACCCGAACGACGTGGACGACGCGACCCAAGCCACCTTCCTCGTGCTGGTCCGGCGGGCCGCCGCGGTGCGGAACCGCAACGCCCTCGGCGGGTGGCTGTGCCGCGTGGCGTGGCGAACCGCCAACCGGCTCCGGGCGGCAAACGTCAGGCGGGCGGCCGGACGGATACCCGGTCTCGACCCGGACGCGACCCCCGCCCGGCCGACTCCGTCGGACGGGGGAGACGTGGACGTCGCCACGGTCCTTGAGGACGAGGTCCGCCTTCTGCCGGAAAAGTACCGGCTCGCGGTCCTGACCTGCTATGCCGGGGGCACACCGACCGCCGAAGCCGCCGCGCGTCTCGGCTGGCCGAAAGGGACGCTGCTGACCCGGCTGGCGTGGGCCCGGCGGCGGTTGCGCGACCGCCTGGCGCGGCGGGGTGTGACGCTCGCCGGCGGGTTCGTGGGGGCATTCGCCGCCCGCTCCGGCCCGGCCGGAGCTGCGCTCCTGGCCGGCCGAATCACCCCGGCGGCGGTGGCGGTGGCGTGCGGCGACCCGGTCGCCAAGGAACTGGTTTCGGAACGCGTTCGATCTCTCACGGAAGGAGTGGTACGCACGATGATCGGCACGAAACTGAAAGCCGCGGTCGGGATCGGGTTCCTGGCCGTCGCCCTGCTCGGGCTGGGGCTCGGGCGGTTGACGGTCGGCACCGCCGACGCGGCCGGGCCCGGCGACAAGAAACTACCGCCTACCTCCGCTCTCGCGGCTGTCGCACCCGCCGCACCCGAGGCGAAGGAGAAAGCCGCTCCCGCCGACGCGGACCGGGTGGAAGCCCCACCGGCGGCCCCCGGGAACGACCTCGTCGTCCGCCGGCCGCTCGGCAGCTATACCCGGGAGGTGGCCGGGTACGGGAAGGCGACGTTAACCTTCACCGAGAACCGGCTTCATCTCGTGGCAACCGTCCGGATCGACAAGGTCTCGTTCACGGTCTCGGCCGACGCCGACTACACCATGAACCGGGAGAGCATGGTCTACGGGATCATCACCGGGGCGGACGTGTCGGGCCCGTTCGACGCGGACGAGGGGGCCGAGATTGCCCTGATCGCCGGAGCGGCGACCGACATGCCGTTCGCCTTCCGGGTGCGGGCCGATGAGGACGCGATCACGATCAAGGACATCAAATTCGGCCCATTCGGCTCTCCCCTTCTTGCCGAGGTGTTCGGCGGAAAGGGAGAAGACAAGCAGTTACTACTCATCACCAGCATCATCGGCGGGAAGTATAAGGTCGACCCGCACCCGGAGCGGATCCAGATGCCCCCGCCGCAGCCACTAAAGACGATCCCAGACGGACCGGCCCCCAAGTTGAAGCGGCAACGGGTCACTACTTCGACCGCAATCGGGTTCCCGCCCACGCCCCCGGGATCTGTGGTCGGACCCGTCGCGGGTCCCGCCTTCCTGCCGCCCGCCGGCAATCCGTAGAGACGAAAACGCCCGCCCGGAAATCCGGGCGGGCGTTGGGGATTCGCTCCCGATTGGATTACTTGTTCCCTTCGGCCTTCTGCCCGAGGGCCGCCTGGGCGGCGGCCAGGCGGGCGATCGGCACCCGGAACGGCGAACAGCTCACGTAATCCATCCCCACCGTGTGGCAGAAGTGGACGCTGTCCGGGTCGCCGCCGTGCTCCCCGCAGATGCCCACCTTCAGGTGCTGCCCGTGCTTCGCCTGGCGGCTCGCCCGGCCCTTCTGGATGCCCATGTCGATCAGCTGCCCGACCCCCTTCACGTCGATCGACTGGAACGGGTCGACCGGGAGGATCTTCTCCTTCAGGTAGGTCGGCATGAAGCCCTTGATGTCGTCCCGGCTGAACCCGAACGTCATCTGGGTCAGGTCGTTCGTCCCGAACGAGAAGAACTCGGCCTCGACAGCGATCTCGTCGGCGGTCAGGGCCGCCCGGGGCAGCTCGATCATGGTGCCGATCTGGTACTCGACCTTCACCCCGGCCCTGGTCATGCACTCCTCGGCCACCGCGATCGCCCGCTTCTTCAGAAGGACGAGTTCCTCGAGGACGCCGACGAGCGGGATCATGATCTCGGGCAACACGCTCTTGCCCTTCTTCTTCACCTCGATGGCGGCCTCGATGATCGCCTGGACCTGCATGTCGCCGATTTCCGGGAAGACGATCGGCAGCCGGCAGCCCCGGAACCCCATCATCGGGTTCATCTCGTGCAGCTCGTCCACCCGCTCGAAGATCTTCTCGACGCTCACCCCGATCTGCTTGGCGACCGTCTCGGCCCCGGCCCGGTTGTCCTTCTGCGGGAGGAACTCGTGGAGCGGCGGGTCGAGCAGCCGGATGGTGACCGGCAGCCCGGCCATCGCCTCGAAGATCCCGACGAAATCGGCCTTCTGGAACGGCTCGATCTTGGCCAGGGCCTTTTTCCGGCCTTCCACGGTGGTGGCGAGGATCATCTCGCGGACGGCGGCGATCCGGTCCTCGCCGAAGAACATGTGCTCGGTCCGGCACAGCCCGATCCCCTCGGCCCCGAACTCCCGGGCCTTGGCGGCGTCGGCCGGGGTGTCGGCGTTCGTCCGGATCTTCAGCTTCCGGGCCTTGTCCGCCCACTGCATCAGGGTGGCGAAGTCCCCGGTCATGGTCGGGGCGATGGTTTCCACCTTGCCGATCATCACGTCGCCGGTGGTGCCGTTGATCGTCAGGAAGTCCCCGGCCTTGACGAGGTGGCCGGCGATCGTGACCGTCTGGGCGGCCTCATCAATCTTGACCGCCTCGCAGCCGACGACGCACGGCTTGCCCCAGCCGCGGGCGACGACGGCGGCGTGGCTCGCCTTCCCGCCGGTGCTGGTGAGGATCCCCTTCGCCAGGTGCATCCCG
>JAQGHQ010000294.1 GCA_028288765.1 Gemmataceae bacterium
AAAGTCTTCCCGCTCATGACGCGCCCTCGCACGATCGGACGGGCCGCATTGCTGAGCACAGGGCAAAATAAGTCGGGCGATACAAAGACCGAAACTGTATAGCATTCAGGCACGGAAGTGCCATTCCCCAGTGGGTTCGTGTATTAGACGGCGGGCACGGACCCGCCGCGGTCGACGAGCGGGCCGTGTTTCCCCGACCCGCCCCGCGCTCCCGGCCGCCAGCCCCTCACACCCCGACCGGCTCGACCGCGTTCGCCAGCGCGTCGCGGTCGATGCACTTCTTCTTGATCTTGGTGTGCAGGGTGTCCCGGCTCATCCCCAGAAGCCGGGCCGCGTGGCTCACGTTCCCGCCGGTCTGCCGCAGGGCCCGGTGGATCGCCCACGTCTCGATCTCGTCCATGTCCAGGCTCGGCGGCATGTCGACCGGCCCGCCCCCGGTCCCGCCCGCCGGCTCCGCGCCCCCGGACAGGGGCAGCGAGTCGGCGTCCAGCACGTCCGTCTCGCTCATCACCGCCGCACTCTCGATCACCGCCCGCAGCTGGCGGACGTTCCCCGGCCAGGCGTGGGCCTGGAGCTTGACCATCGCCGACCCGGTCAGTTTGAAGGTCCGCCGGCACTCGGCCGACGCCTTCGCCAGGAAGAACCCGGCCAGTTCCGGGATGTCCTCCGGGTGTTCCCGCAGGGGGGGGACGCGGATCTGGATCACCTTCAGCCGGAAGTACAGGTCCGCCCGGAACCGCCCGGCCTTGACCTCCTCCTCCAGGTTCCGGTGGGTGGCCGCGACGATCCGCACGTCCACCTTCACGTCCTGCGTCGCCCCGACCGGGCGGAACGCCTTCCCCTCGATCACCCGCAACAGCTTCGCCTGGCACTCCGGCGACAACTCGGCGACCTCGTCCAGGAACAGCGTCCCCTCGTCCGCCTGCTGGAACATCCCGGGGTGGTCGCGGTCGGCCCCGCTGAACGCCCCCTTCTTGTACCCGAACAGTTCCGCCTCGAGCAGGGTCGGGGCGATCGCCGCGCAGTTCACCACGACCAGCGGCCCGCACGCCCGCCGGCTGTTCCGGTGGATCGCCAGGGCCACCAGCTCCTTCCCCGCCCCGCTCTCCCCGTGGACCAGGACGGTGTACAGCTGCGGGGCCGCCCGGAAGATCTGCTGCCGCAGGTGGATGACCGCCCCGCTCTCCCCGATGATCTCGTCGGCCGCCGGGGTGTGGGTGCGGAGCCGGGAGTTCTCGGCCTCCAGGGTCCGGCGGGTCCGGTGGATCTCCAGCCCGTGCGACAGGAACCCGGCGACGGCCTCGATGAACCGGACGTCCCGCTCTAGGAACGCCCGCCCGGACCGGTACACGTGCAGGGCCGCGAACGACTCCCCGGACGCCTTGAGGGGGATGCAGATCGCGTCCGAGAACGACGACAGGCTGTCGGTCGGGGGGTGGGCGGAGGTCAGGTCCGGGAACAGCCAGACCGTCTTCCCGGTCTGGTACGCCTGCTGGGTGAGCCGCCGGCTGAGCGGGACGTCGACGGCCGCCGCCTCGGGCATGACCACCTTCGGGAGCGGGTCGTCCGGGTCGAAGCTCAGGTACCCGGCGAGCTTGGCCGTGGTCTGGTGCAGGATCGCCCGCAGGGCCAGCACGATCAGGTCGTGCGGGGCCTTCGCCTCGACCGTCCCGGTCATGAACTTGCACAGGGCGGTCAGCTCGTCCACCCGGAGCTGGTTGGCCGACTCCTCCGGGGGCGGGTCGGCGGGCTGGGTGCGGCCGGCCGGGAACTCGTGGACCTTGGTCGACCCGTGGTGGTTCTCCGCCGACGAGCGGCGGGTGGGGATGGTCGCCGGGGCGGCGGGCGGCGTGTGCTGCCCGACCCCGGCCCTCGCCTGGGTGGTGAACCGGATCACCACCTCCCCGATCTTGATCGCCCGCCCGTCGGCCAGGTCGACCGCCCCGCTGATCTTCGCCCCGTCCAGCCGGGTGCCGTTGAGCCCGAAATCGCGGAGGTGCCAGCGGCCGTCCTCGAAGTAAATCTTGGCGTGCAGCCGCGACGCGAGATCGTCGCGGAGGACGACGGTGTTGTCCCGGCTCCGGCCCAGGGTGACGGTCTGACCGGGGGCCAGGTCCACGGACAACGGCAGGCAGTCGCCGGCCTCGACGGTGAGTCGCGCTCGCATACGCCGGGGTCGCTCCAGACGGGGTCGGTCGCGGGCACTGCGGCGGGGCGTGCCGTTCGGGAAGCCGGCCGACCGACCGGGTTAAAAAAACTTTAGCACGGGAATTCCACGGCGCACGCCCCGAGCGAAGGGGTTACCGGGAACTGGGCAGCGGGGTACAATGTCAGCCTTCTGTGACCCCACAACATCGGCGGGCGAACATCATGCAGCGGCGAATCGAGGGGAAAGCTTATGTGCTAGGCGATAACGTTGATACGGACCAGATTATTCCAGCCCAGTACCTCACGTACAACCCCTCTATTCCCGCCGAATACAAAATGTTCGGGAAGTACGCCCTGAGCGGGGTTCCGGACGACGCGGCCGGATTGCCGAAGGGACATGTCTCCTTCCATGGGCCGGACGACGATTTCGTCTCCCCGTACCGCATTATAATCGGCGGAAAAAACTTCGGGTGTGGATCGAGTCGCGAGCACGCCCCGATCGCCCTGGCCGCGGCCGGGATCGTTGCCGTCGTGGCGGAATTCTACGCCCGGATCTTCTTCCGAAATTCGGTGAACGGCGGGTACTTGATCCCGGTCGAGTCGAAGACCCGGCTGGCGGACCAGGTCTGCACCGGCGACGACCTCGTGATCGACCTGACCGCGAACACGTTAACCAACAAGACGACCGGCGACGTGTGGGAGTTGCACCCGCTCGGCGAAATCGCCCCGATCCTGGAGGCCGGCGGGCTGTTCCCCTACGCCCAGTCGGTGGGAATGTTGGCGAAGTGAGCAGTGGTGTGGGCGGGGGGCAGAGTTTGGTGTTGGAGCCCCGGCCGGTAGCCCGGGGTGACAACCCCGGGCGGGGGAACGCGGTCCTCAACTCGGCTCGACCCCTTCGGCCACCCAGGGTTGTCACCCCGGGCTACCAGCAATCGCCCCTCCAGGGCTCCAATCCAACTTCAACCATCTCTGCCCGCTACTCATCGCGTCGGCCGAAATTCCGCGAGGTTGATCGGGTTCGTCTTCGGGATTTCGGGGCGGGCAAAGAGGTTCCGGCGGGCCTGGTCGTCGGCCGGCATCTGGTTCACCTGGGCGCCCTTCAGCGTCAGGTCCATGGTGAAGTCCTGCCCCTCCCACCGCAGGGTCACGTGCGTCGGATACTGAACGGCCACCGGGGAGCGCGGGTCGATCCCGGCTTCCACCGTTTCGACGGCCCTCACCTCGGCCGACGCGATCACCTGCTTGCTCCGGGCGTCTCGGATGACGTGCTTCTTCACCACCGGGCGGGCGCCGCCGCCGTTGTGATCGAACACGATCTCCTTGATGACCGGGACCTTGGCCGGGGTCATCGCCTCCCAGCCCAGGGTGTACGTCCGGTCCCGGTCCCGGGGGTTCGGCCTCGTCAGCTCGTATTTGACCTCGGGGGGAGGCTTGAACGTCGTCATCCCCAGGGCCTGCATCACCCAGTCCGGCTCGAACGGGATGTCGTTCGGCAGCCGCGCCCGCCCGCTGTCGAAGTCGGTGTGCGAGGCGTACACGTACGTCGCCCCGTCATTCGGGACGTCCATGTAGAGCCAGAACTGCTCGGGGTTCGACCCGATAATCACCTTGGACCCGACCACCCGCCCGTTCCCGACCAGCCGGAAGCTCCGCGGCTGGGCACACCACAGGTGCCCGTCGAGCGTCGCCGGAACGGGGAGGGCCTTTCCGGAGATCCGCATCGAGCTCTTCTCGTACTGGATCGACTGCAGCCGGCTCGCCCGGTCGTTCAGGTAGGCGACGAGTTTTTCCGGGGTGACGTCCTTCGGATCCATCGCCCCGCCTCGGTCCCGGTCCCGGTCCCGGTCCCGGACCTGGTCCCGCTCCCGCCACTCCTTCATCCAGTTGCACCCGCCCGCCGGGGCCACCAGCGCGGCGAGGACCAGGAGCTGTCGAGTCCGCATGGGCAACCTCTTCGCGGTCGGCGGTCGGCAGTGGACGGTTGAAAACCACACGGCGGGCATGCGGGCGGTGAAAACGGAGGGCGGCCCACGGGTTTGACGGCCCGCCGTCTACCGCCCACTACCCGCTGTTACTCCCACCCGAGCACCCGGAACACCTCGGCCTGGACGGCGGCGACCTGGTCGTCGGCCAGCCGCGGATCAACCACCTGATGCACGGCCCCGCCCCGGGAATCCCGGACGAGCATCACGTCGCGGCCGGCGTCGTCCCGGAACACGTCCTCGAACTTGAACCGCTTCCGCCGCATCAGGAGCAGGGCGGCGACGTACCGGAAGTTCCGGCCGTCCGGGTCGGCGGAGTCCTTCAGCCGGTCGAAGCAGTCGAGCAGGAGGTCGTCGTTGACCACCGGCCTGCGGGGTTTGTCGGCCGCCGGGACCCGCCCGCACCAGTACGCGACGTTCCCGGCCGGCGGTCCGACCCAGGCGTCCGCCGCGTAGTCCCTGCGGACCAACTTCCCGCCGTCCTCGACAAGGACACCGTAGAACCGGTCGCCGGGTTTTAGCTCCCGGCCGGACGCCGCGCACACCCGGGTCGGGCCCTGGATCTCGTATTCGGTCATCGGGCCGCGTCCTGCTTCTTTCTGGATCTGCGGACCGCGGGCGTCCCGGCCCGCCCGCCCGTTCCGGTATCTGTGGATTGTGGGTGTCCCGGCCCGCTCGGTCCGCTCTCTCGACTCGTCGAGGAGCGGCCAAGACGGCCGCGGTCCACAGAGGAACACCCTCGCCCAAGCATCCTACCCCGCGGTTCTGCCCGCCACCAATCACGGCCGCCGGCCGGACGGGGCGATCGGTGTGCCGGCCGGGTAAGGTGTACCGGATGAGCTGACTGTACCGGGCGAACGAGTCAGGAGAGCGTCCACCTGCTCGCGCGCCAGGAACCCGGTTTCCGCCCCGACCCCGGTAAACGCCCACCGCACCGTCCCGGTCCCGTCGATCACCACGAACCGCGGGAAGGTCTCGACGCCGTAGGCGGGCGCCGCCGCCGCCCCGTCGTACACCGGGACCGACAGCTTCAACCGGTTCCGGTCCTTCACCCCGGCCGCGGGGTCGCCAAAGACGGCCAGCGGGACGACCGTGAGCTGAGGCCCGTACCGCTTCTGGAGGGCGTCGGCGACCGCCAGCGACAGGTCCGTCGTCTCCCGCCCCGGCATGAAGAACACGAGGACGACCGGCTTCCCCCGGGCATCGCCCAGCCGGAACCCGCCCGCCCGGAAGTCGGGGGCGGGTTGGCCCACGGCGGGAGGCGTCTTCCCTTCCGGGGGCCGGGCAGGGGGGGCGGGGGGCGTCACCACCGGGGCGGGCGGCGCGGCGGGGATCGCTTCCCCCCGCCGGCCGGCGTCGAGCTGGCGGCGGACGGCCAACACCGCCCCGCGGTACGGCGTGCCCGGGTCGTTCTCCGCCAGGTACTCGTCGAGGTTCCGCAGCCGGACCTTGAACGGCTCCGGGCCGAGCCTGGCGGCGTCCCGCAGGAGCGGGGCGAGGTCGGCCGCGGCGGCGTGGGCCACCTCGATCTCCTGCCGGTACCGGTCGTAGGTCCGGCCGCCGGTGCGGTCCCGGTCCCTCAGCTCGTACTTCACCTCGACCCGGACTGCCGGGGCCGGGGCGATCCCGTCCCGCTGGCAGATCACCCGGTGGACGCGGCGGGCGGTCCGGTCCTGCGTCGAGACCCACACCTCGTCGACCCGCTGCCACGACGTCTGCCCACCCCGGGGGGTCTCCCAGTCGGCGGGCTGCTGCACCATCAGGAGGTGCTCGCACTGCTCGCCGTTGATGAAGTCGGACCCCTTCGCGTGCCAGGTCTCGGCGGGCCGGGACGGGTCGGTGGAGGCGGCCGTCCACGACCCGGCCGCCCCCGGCCGCGGCGGGAACATGCCGAACTCGAACGGGGCGAACGCGTCGAGCGGCGGGGCCGGGAGCGTCCGGGCCGGGGTGTCCGCGGCGAACCGGAGCGGGACCGGGCCGGGCGGGGCGAGCAGGTGGACGGTCCCGTCCTCGTGGACGCGGACGAGGTCGAGCCGGGCGGCCGGGGGCGCCGGGGGGCGGGCGGAGCTCACCCCGGTCACGACCGGGACCGCCCCGGACACCGCCGTGTCGTCAACGCGGCGGAGCAGGGTGAGGACGGCGGCGTCGGCCCACGTCTCCCGCCGGTCGAGGACGAACACCCGGACTTCGAGGGCGTGCGCGCGGCGGAACCGGGTCCCGGGCCGGTCCACGGCCTCCGTCACGGTCCCGGTGTACGTCAGCTCGTCGCCCCGCTGGAGCTTCGGGCCGGCCCCGGGTGGTGCGGCCGGGAGTAGCAGGGTGAGTGAAAGGAGCCCGGCGGGTGACACATGAACCTCCGGCAGGGAGAGTCCCCAGGCGGGTGGGGACTATACCCTCACCGGCGGCCGATGCAACCGCAGATGGAAACGGGGTAAGCTTGGTAAGAAGCCGAAACCCGGCCTTGGTGCCGGGCGGAAGGGATCGGGGCACCGTTGATCGCTTCTCGTTCCGGGGAAGGGGATTCGGTCCGGCCGGGAGGGTTGACGGCCCGTCGCGCCGTCCGGAGGATACCGAGACCGATCGATTCGCTCTCCCGGAGCTGTGCCGTGACCCTGCTGCTCACCTTCCTCCTGGTGACGTTCGCCCTGTTCGCCCTGTTCTGGGGCGGGACGCTCGTCGCCCAGGGGTACCTCTACCAGCAGCCGACCGACCGGCTCCCGCTCCGGGCCGCCGCCGCGGCCGCGCTCGTCGGGGCGTTCCTGACGTTCTGGGTCTGGGTCGACAAGCGGAGCCCCGGGAAGTACGACACGTTCTTCGAGTTCGCCCCGTACAGCACGACCACGTTCACCGAGTTCGAGGCGGTCCGGTGGACCCGCGACCCGGCCGCGGGCGCGAAGAAGGTGGAGTTCAAGAAGGACGCGAAGGGCGGCCCGGCCGAGACGACGGCGCGGTTCAAGCGGGCGCCCGGGGGCGCGACCCCGAAGTTCGTGGAGGAGAGAACGGGCCGGGAGTTCAAGCTGAACGACTCCGACACGATGACGGCGGCGCTGTTGCTGAAGGGACCGGACGGCGGTGCCCCGGTGCGGTTCAAGGCGGACCTGAAGGAAGACAAGCGGACCGGCGGGCTGACCTACTCGGGCGAGCGGCGGTTCACCGAGGAGAACGGCAGCCGGTACGTCCGCGGCGACCAGCTCGGGGTGTTGTATGTCCCCAGTAACTCGGTGGTGGTCCTGGCCCTGCTGATCAACTTCCTGCTGTTCGTCGTCTGGTTCGCGGCGTTCTGGCCGGTGCTGCGGTTCGGGGTCGGGCACGCCCTGGGCCTGGCCGCGGTGTTCGGGCTCGTCACGATGCTGCTCGTGATGCCGCTCCTGTTCAAGCCGAACCGGGCCCCCCGGGCGATCGGGAAACCCGAGGACGGGAACCCGGCGTCGTCCGCCGGCACGCGCGAGCGGCCGAAGATCGCCCCGGACGCGGACCGCTGACGTGATGCCAGTCGGCCGACCGGATGCGTTGTCGAAAGGATGGCGTGGCGCGGGCCGCCCCGGGGGCGGCCGCGACCCGAGAGTTGTAGGGGCCGCCTTCCGCGGCGGCCCGGGTTCTGTCTGATACCGGAACCCGGTCAGGCGGTCGCGTTCGGTTCGGTCACCCCCATGTCCACCCCGAGCGGTGGACATGCGCCACCCGACCCCATGCGACCGACTCATCGGGTTCGTGTCTGAGGGTCACTGCGTCAGCCGCTTCACGTCGTCTTCGAGGGTGGTGATCTGGGCGTTCCGGTTCACCACCTTGCCGTCCTTGCCGGCGACGATGATGTGCGGAACGACGGTGATCCCGTACCCGGTGGCGAGCGGGCTGCCGTCGAGCCCGCCCTTCACGTGCAGGTGGGTGCCCGGCAGCGGGGCCCCCTGGAGCGTCTGGGCGGCCGTCTTCGCGTCGTCGTCGAGGCACACGGTCACGATCTCCAGGCCCTTCGGCCCGTAGGTCGCGGCCAGGTCCTTGAGCTTCTTCGCGTCCTCCGCCAGCGTGCTGCTCCAGCTCGCCCAGTAGAACACGACCACCGCCTTCCCGGCCAGCTGGGCGGCGGCGAACGGCTGCCCGGTCGTCAGGACCGTGCCCTGGAGCTCGAACGGCTTGCCCTCGCACTCCAGCCGCCGGACGATCCCGGCCGCCTTGGCCACGTGGTGGTGCTGCGGGTAGTTCTTGATCAGGTAGTCGCACCAGGTCTTGGCCTTCGGCTCGCCCTCCTTGCCCAGGAAGTCGTAGGCCATCGCCAGCCGGAGCACCGCCTCGCCCGCGTCCTCGCTCTTCGGGTGGGCGTTGATGAACGCCTCCAGCCCGGTCCGCCACTTCTCCTGGACGGCCTGGACATTCTTCTCGTTCGCCAGGGCGATCCCGTTTTCGGCGACCAGGAGCCGGAATGAGACGTAGGGCCCGAGCGGCTCGCCCGCCCCGCGCGCGATGAACGTGTCCCGCAGCTGTTTGAGCCGCAGGTGCGCGGGGTTATCGGCCTTCCCGCCCTCGGCCGCGGCGGCCAGGCTGTCGATCAGCAGCCGGGCCCAGTCGGACTGCTTGTCCGCCGGGAGCTTCTGGACGATCTGCTCGAGGATCGCCGCCCGCTTCGTGTAGTACTCGGCCATCGCCACCGGGCCGACCAGGGCCGGGGCCATCTTGTCGAGTTCGTCGAGCTGGGCGACCAGGTGCTGAATCTCGGGGGTGATCTGCGGCCCGTTGCCAGACTGGCCGGCGACCATGTCCGGGCCGGCCGGCCCGGCCGTCGGCCCGTCGATCACCTTCCACGACCGGCCGACGAGGATGAGCTCGCCGGTCTGAAGGAACTTGGTTTCCTTCCCGTCCTGGATCAGGACCGTCCCGTTCCTGTGTACCATCTTGTCGTCACGCCCGCCGAACGCGTCGGACGCGGTGGTCTGCGGGGGACCGAGTTCGAGGTGAACCCACTGGGCCGCGGGGCTCAGTTTGAGCTTGTCGGCCGCCTCGGTCAGCTTCTGGGCGGCCTTCACCGCCCGGTCCTGGATCTGCTTCACGTCCGCCGGGGGCAGGCCGAGGGATTCGAGGTTCTCCTTGGTCGGGAGGAGGGCGTCGAGCCGCTTGGCGTCCTTGGTGAGCACCGCCTGGAGCAGCTCCTGGCTGGCCTCCTCGGGCGAGATCACGGCCCACTCGTCCACCTTCCCGTCCCGGTCCCTGTCGAGCCCCCACTTCCCGCCGTTCGGCCCGAGCCAGCGGAACTGGTACGGGTCGGTCGGCTTCGGCGGGTAGACCTCGCGGTACGCCTCCTGCCCGTTCACGTAGAAGGCGATGATGTTGAACGACTTCCCGTCGTAGCTGACGAACTGGCGGACCGGCCGGTTGTCCGGGTCGCGGACCACGTACCCCATGTTCGCCCCGGGGGTCTTCGGGTCCGGGATCGCCTCGACCCGATACCTCCCGATCTGGTCCGCGGCCGGAGTCGGGACCGTCACCCCGGGCTGCCGGGGCTGGGCTTCGAACGCCTTGTCGACGGTGAGGGCGGGGAGCTGGGCGCTCGCCGTCAGCCCGAACCCGGCCCAGAGCGTGAGCGTGGCCAGCACCCGCATCGTGAACCGCGAGGTTGCCATCCGTGTGACCTCCATGACGCAGCCAGTCGTGACCCCCGGTCACGCCCGACCGCGCGGAATAACGGGCACAACCGTTTTCGGCAAACTGCGTGGATCGGGATGATTCTTGAGCCAAAAAAGAATGGGCGGTGAGTCGTGGAAGGAAGCCCCGGCGGGGCGGTGGCCGGTAGCCCAGGGTGACAACCCTGGGCGGGGGAACGCGGTTCTCAACTTGGCTCGACCCCTTCGGCCCTCTTTCGCCCGCCCAGGGTTGTCACCCTGGGCTACCGGCCACCGCCCCGCCGGGGCTCCAATCCAATGGCGGCCATCCTTGCTCACTGCCTGCTTCTCACCGCGCTCTATTTTCTAAACAAACTTTACTAAAGATGCTTTACAAACCCGTCGGAGGTGGCTATCCTCATCTCAATCGCATGGCACCACCCAGCGCTCACCCATACTCCGTGATCACGACGATCCGGCCCGCTCTCGTCGGGAAGCTGAACGAGCGACAAGTGCTCCGGGTGCTTCAGACCCGCGGCCCGCTCTCCCGGGCGGAAGTCGCCCGCGAGTCCGGGCTGAGCGCGCCGACGGTCTCGAAGGCGGTCGCGTCGTTGCTCAAGACCGGGCTCTTGGAGGAGGCCGACGCCGGGGAGACGGCCCGCGGCCGGCCCGCCCCGAAGCTCCGTCTGGCGACCGCCTCGGCTCAGGTCCTCGGGATCGCGATCGACGGCGGCCACTGTGAGGTGGTCTCGGCCGGGCTCGACGGGGACCTGCACACCGATTTGGAACGGGTGCCGACCCCGGCGACATATCCGGCCTTGCTCGACGCCCTCGAGGCGAAGGCCCGGGCGGTGATGGCGAAGCCGGGGGTCGCCACCCTCGGGCTCGGGCTCAGCCTGCCGGGGCTGGTGGACTACCGGAAGGGGTGCGGGGTCCTGTCGCCGAACGTGCCCATGACGAACGGGCACCGGCCGGCCGACGACCTCGCCCGGCGGCTCGGGCTGGCGTGCGTACTCCTCCAGGAGTCGCACGCCCTCTGCCTCGCCGAGCGGCACTACGGGCTGGCGAAGGGCCTGGACGACTTCGCCGCCCTGGACGTCGGCACCGGGGTCGGGCTCGGGGTGATGAGCGGCGGCCGGCTGCTCACCGGGCACTCGGGGCTGGCGGGCGAGATCGGACACATTACCGCGGTGTCGGACGGCGGCCGGCCGTGCGGGTGCGGCAACCGCGGGTGCCTGGAGACCGTGGCGAGCGACTCGGCCCTGGCCGTCCGGGCGTCGGAGAAACTCGGCCGGAAGGTGGACGTGGACGAGGTGATCGATCTGGCGAAGACCGGGCGGGTGGACCTCGGCCCGGAGCTGCGGGAAGCCGTCCGGTATCTCGCGGTCGGGGTCGCGGCGGTGATCAACCTGTTCAACCCGTCCACCCTGTTCATCCACACCCGGCTGTTCGAGATCGACCCCGGGCTGTTCGAGGCGGTGGTCGACCAGGCCGGGACGCGGGCCCTCCCGCCGTCCTTCGCGGACTGCCGGATCGTCCGGGCGAAGGGGAGCAAGCGCCAGGGGGCCGTGGCCGGGATCATCCAGCACCTGACCAACGCGGTCGCGGCCGACGTGGCGTGAGCGACGATTCCTTCCTCGTTCCCACGCTCTGCGTGGGAACGCCCTCTTCGACGCTCCGCGTCGAGGCGTCGATGGCCCGGACCCGCTACCGGATCTTCGACACGGCGTACCCGTACTTCCTCACCTGCAGCGTGGTGGGCTGGCTGCCGGTGTTCACCCGCCCGGGGTGTGTCGAGATCGTCCTGAACTCATGGCGGTTCCTCCAGGAGTCGGGCCGGTTGACGCTCTTCGGCTACGTCGTGCTGGAGAACCATGTGCACTTCGTGGCGACGGGGGAACGGCTCGCCGACGAGGTCGGGGACTTCAAGTCCTTCACCGCGCGGAAGGTAATCGACTGGTTGCAAGCCCGCGGGGAGGCAACGATCCTGGCACAGCTGGCCCGCGAGAAGGCCGCCCACAAGACGGACCGTCCCTTCCAACTGTGGCAGGAAGGAAGCCACCCGAAGCAGATTACCAGTGATGAGATGATGGTGCAGAAGCTGGAATACATGCACAATAACCCGGTGGCGCGCGGGTACGTGGACGACCCGACCCACTGGCGGTACTCCAGCGCGAGGAACTACCACGGGTTGCCAGGGTTGATACCGGTGACGACGGATTGGACGTGACTCACCGGAGGAGCATCCCGAGAGAGCGTTCCCGCGTAGAGCATGGGAACGAGAAACGAGATGGGTTCGCGAAGGACGCGGAGCGTCCGAAGAGCCGTTCCCACGCAGAGCGTGGGAACGAGAAGAATTAGCATCAGCAAGAAGGCAGGAACCATCAGGGGGCTCACTCCCCCCCGCCCGCCAGGAGACCGAGTGATGCGACCCTCTCTCCCGATCCTCGCGCTCCTGCTCGCGGCGGCCCCGGCGGTCGCAGCGGAGCCGCCCAAGCTCAAGGTGCTGGTCCTCGGCGACGCCGGGCACCACCAGCCGGCCGCCCGGTTCGACCAGCTCCGGCCGGTCTTCGCCGCCCGGAACATTGATCTCACGTACACCGAGAAGCTCGACGACTTGAACCCCAAGACGCTCGCCGGGTACGACGGGCTGATGGTGTACGCCAACCACACGAAGATCGCGCCCGAGCAGGAAAAGGCCCTCCTCGACTACGTCGCCTCCGGCAAGGGGTTCATCCCGGTCCACTGCGCGAGCTACTGCTTCCTCAACTCCCCGGCCTACATCGGCCTCGTCGGCGCGCAGTTCCGGTCGCACGGCACCGGGGTGTTTCGGACGGAAGTCGTGAAGCCCGATCACCCCGTCGTCGCCGGGTTCCAGAGCTTCAGCAGCTGGGACGAGACCTACGTGCATACCAAACACAACGAGAAGGACCGGACGGTCCTGGAGGTCCGCACCGACGGCGACCTGAAGGAGGCGTGGACGTGGGTGCGGACGCAGGGCAAGGGCCGCGTGTTCTACACCGCCTGGGGTCACGACCAGCGGACCTGGGGCCATCCCGGGTTCCAGAACCTGCTCGAACGCGGGGTCCGGTGGGCCTGTGGACAAGACCCGGCGATCGCCGGAAGTTACTTCGACCGGCCGAAGATGACCGAGCTGCGGAAGGACGTGACGCCGTTCGAGTACGTCCCGGCGAAGGTCCCGTTCTACCCGCCGAGCAAGCAGTGGGGGACGATCGCCGACCCGATCACGAAGATGCAGAAGCCGCTCCCGGTCGAGGAGAGCGTCAAGCACTTCGTCACGCCGGTCGACTTCGAGGTGAAGGTCTTCGTGACGGAGGACAAGCTCGGCGGGAAGCCGATCGCGATGGCCTGGGACGAGCAGGGCCGGCTGTGGGTGTCGGTCACGGTCGACTACCCGAACGAGATGCGGCCCGCCGGCCAGGGCCGCGACAAGATCGTGGTCTGCGAGGACACGGACGGCGACGGCGTGTGCGACAAGGTCACCGAGTTCGCCGACAAGCTGAGCATCCCGACGAGCCTTCTGCCCTACGCCGGCGGGGTGATTGTTCACCAGGCCCCGGTGACGCTGTTCCTGAAGGACACGGACGGCGACGGGAAGGCCGACGTGCGGCAGGAGCTGCTCCGCGGGTGGGCGACGAACGACACCCACGCCGGGCCCAGCAACCTGCACTATGGGTTCGACAACTGGGTCTACGGGGCAGTGGGCTACGCCGGGTTCAACGGCGAGGTGAACGGCGAGAAGGTGAACTTCAAGCAGGGGTACTACCGGTTCAAGGTCGAGGCCCAAAACCCCTCCCCCAACCCCTCCCCTGAGAAGGGAGGGGAGAAGAACTCGGCCCCCCCTTCCTTCCCAGGGAAGGGGGCGGGGGGGTTAGGTTCTTCCCTCAAGATCACCAAGCTCGAATTCCTCCGGAGCACGAACAACAACACCTGGGGGCTGGCGTTCGACGAGTCCGGGCAGCTGTTCGGCTCGACCGCGAACGGCTGCCCGATCGTCCACATGCCCATTCCGAACCGGTACTACGAGAGGGTGAAGGGGCTGACGCCCACCGTGCTCGGGAACATCGCCCCGGACAACCACATCGAGCCGATCACCGACAAGGTCCGGCAGGTGGACTGGCACGGCGGGTTCACTGCCGCGTCGAACTGTTCGATCTACACGGCCCGAACATACCCGAAGGAGTACTGGAACAAGGCGGCGTTCGTGTCCGAGCCGACCGGCCACCTGACCGCGACATTCGTGCTCCAGCCGAACGGGGCGAGCTATTCCGCCCGGTACGGCTGGAACCTGCTCGCCGGCGACGACGAGTGGAGCGCGCCGATTGATGCGCAGGTCGGGCCGGACGGGCACGTGTGGGTGATCGACTGGTACAACTTCATCGTCCAGCACAACCCGACGCCCGCCGGGTTCAAGACCGGCAAGGGGAACGCCTACGAGACGGACCTGCGCGACAACAAGCACGGCCGGATCTACCGCGTCGTCTACACGAAGGCGAAGCCCGAACCGCGGGTGAACCTGAAGGACGCCACGCCCGAGAAGCTGGTCGAGACGCTCAAGCACCACAACATGGGCTGGCGGTTGCATGCGCAAAGGTTGCTCGTGGCGCGGGGGAAGAGAGATGTGGTCCCGGCGTTGGTGAAGCTGGTGAAAGACGAGACGGTCGATGAGCTCGGGACCAACGGGGGCGCGGTCCATGCCCTATGGACCCTGGACGCACTGGGGAGCCCGCCGCCGAAGGTGGCGGTTTACCACCCGGCGGCCGCCGTCCGCCGGGCCGCGCTGCTCACCCAGCCGCGAGAGGGTGAGGCGTGGGCGCGCATCCTCCTGAATCACCTCGGCAACGGGACCCGCGAGTACGACCCGTCCGTCCTCCTCGCGTCCCTCCTCGCGGCGGCAGAATTCGTCCCGATGAACAAGTCCTTCCGGACGGAGGTGGGCCTCCGGTTGGTGTGGAGGAGCCGCGACAGGGACATGGCCGACCCGGCGATGCGGACCGCCCTAGTCGCCGCGGGTGCCGCGCACGCGAAGGAGTTCCTCTTTGTCGGTGGGTACCTCGGGGATGGGGCGTATCCCGTTACCCGAGAGGCTCTCGATATCTTGGAGGTCATCGCCCGGCATTACGCGGCCGGTGGGGACACCGCAGAAATCCCCCATCTGATCTTCTGGTGGGCCAAGGACGGTCGTCCCGAGTCGATTGCGGTCATCGTCCGCGGACTGGCGGCGGGGTGGCCGGCCGGCCGGCGACTGGAACTGGGGCCCGACGGAGCGGCAGACATCGGTCGTCTTCTGGCAAAACTTCCACCCGGGTCGAAACCGTCGGTGCTCAAGCTCGCCCAGGTCTGGGGCGTGAAGGGCCTCGACGCCCAGCTCGCCGAGATCACGAAGGGTCTGCTCGCGTCCGTCGCCGATCCGAAGGTCGCCGACGCCGACCGGGCCGAGGCCGCGAAACAGGTCGTCGAGTTCCGCCCCGAAGATGACGAGGCCGCGACGACGCTCCTCGCCGCCGTCTCCGCGCAGACCCCGCCGGCCGTCGCCGCCGGGATCTTCGAGGCGCTGGCCGGCTCGAAGTCGAAGGTCGTCGGAGCCGCGGTCGTCGCGAAGCTGAAGGACCTGTCCCCGGCGGTCCGCCCGACCGCCCTCAGGCTGGTGCTCGCCAAGCCCGACTCGGCGGGCGCGTTCCTGGACGCGGTCGAGAAGGGCACCATCCGGTTCGACGTGCTCGCCCTCGACCAGAAGACCGCCCTCGCCGCCCACCCGGACAAGACCGTCGCCGAGCGGGCGAAGAAGCTCCTCGCCCTCGGCGGCGGGCTCCCGAACGCCGACCGCCAGAAGGTGATTGAGGAGCTGATGCCGGTCATCAAGAAGACCGGCGACGTGGCGAATGGGAAGAAGGTGTTCGCCGCCCAGTGCGCGAAGTGCCACAAATACGCCGGGGAGGGCACCCAGATCGGGCCGGACCTCACCGGCATGGCCGTTCACCCCAAGGAAGAACTCCTCATCCACATCCTCGACCCGTCCCGCAGCGTGGAAGGCAACTACAAGGCGTACCGGGTCGTCACGACCGACGGCCGGACCATCATCGGCCTGCTCGCGTCCGAGTCGAAGACCGCCGTGGAAGTGGTGGACGCCGAGGCCAAGCGGTTTCAGTTGTCGCGGGACGACATCGAGTCGCTCAAGGAGACGGACAAGTCGCTCATGCCCGAGGGGTTCGAGAAGCAGGTGAAGCCGGACGAGCTGGCGGACTTGCTTGAGTTCCTGACCCAGAAGGGGAAGTACGTCCCGCTCCCGCTCGACAAGATGGCGACGGTGGTCTCGACCAAGGACATGTTCTTCGACGCGGGCGGGACCGCCGAACGGCTGATTTTCCCCGACTGGAAGCCGAAGACGTTCAACGGGGTGCCGTTCGTCCTGGTCGACCCGCGGGGGGAGAAGGTGAAGAACGCGGTGATGCTGAACGGCCCGAACGGGGTCATCCCGCCGACCATGCCGAAGGCGGTGAGCTTGCCATTTAACGGGAAGGCGAAGGCGATCCACATGCTGGGCGGGGTCGGGGGGTGGAGCTTCCCGGCGGACGGCCAGCGGACGGTGAGTGTGATCGTCCGGCTGCACTACGAGGACGGCAAGACGGAGGACCACGAGCTGCGGAACGGGGTCCACTTCGCGGACTACATCCGCCGGGTGGACGTGCCGGGCTCGCAGTTCGCGTTCGCCCTCCGCGGCCAGCAGATCCGGTACCTGAGCGTGGCCCCGAAGCGGGACGCGGTGATCAAGACCGTGGAACTGGTGAAAGGGGCGGGCGACCGGACCGCCCCGATCGTCATGGCGGTGACGGCGGAGACGCCGTAGGGGCCGCTGAGAACGAATAATCCGCGTGGCCCGAGCGTCTTTAGCCGCGGAGCGGCGACCGCCATTAGCCCAGGGTGGAAACCCTGGGCGGGCGAACGGGGCGGAAACCAACTGCTCCCCACCCCCGGTCGCTGCCCAGCCCGCGCCCAGGGCTCCCGCCCTGGGCTAAGAACGAACGCCCCTCCGGGGCTAAGAGCTGTCCATCGGCCATCTGCACTCCGAACGGCCCTTCGGGGTCAAGGTAAAGATCCCAGCACCCGCCCGCCGGACCCACCCCATGACCCCATCCCTCCGCCCCCTGTCGCTGGCCGCCGTCGGGTTGCTGGGCGCGATCGCCTCCCTCCACGGCTCCGCCGCCGACCCGCCGAAGGTAGACGCCACCTTCACCCCCGCGCAGGTCGAGTTCTACGAGAAGGAGGTGAAGCCGGTCCTGGTGCAGCACTGCCTGAAGTGCCACGGGGCGGAGGAAAAGGTGAAGGGCGGGCTGAACCTGACCACCCGCAAGGCCGCGCTCGATGGCGGCGACTCCGGCCCGGCGTTCGACCCGAAGAACCCGGCCGCCAGCCACCTGCAAAAGGCGATCGAGTACAAGGACGAGTCGATGCGGATGCCCCCCAAGGGCAAGCTCCCGGACAAGGAGCTCGCCGTCCTCACGAAGTGGGTGAAGGACGGGCTCCCCTACCCCGCCGACCAGCTCGGCGGGGCCGCCACCCAGGCTCCGCCGAAGCCCAGGGGCGGGGTGGTCACCGAGGAGGCGAAGCGGTACTGGGCATACCAGCCGGTGAAGCGGCCGGCCGTCCCCGAGGCGAAGGGCCGCGGTTGGGTCAAGACGCCGGTCGACGCCTTCGTCCTCGCGAGGCTCGAAGCGAAGGGACTGAAGCCGGTCAAGCCGGCCGACAAGGTGGCGCTCGTCCGCCGGGCGTATTACGACCTCTGGGGCCTGCCGCCGACGCCGGAACAGGTCGACGCGTTCGTGAAGGACCAGTCGCCGGACGCGTGGGAGAAGCTGATCGACGAGCTCCTCGCGTCCACGCACTACGGCGAGAAGTGGGGCCGGTACTGGCTCGACGTGGTCCGGTACGCGGAGACGAACGGGTACGAGCGGGACGGCCCGAAGCCGTTCGCGTGGCGGTACCGCGACTACGTCATCCGGTCGTTCAACGCCGACAAGCCTTATGACCTGTTCGTCAAGGAACAGCTCGCCGGGGACGAGATGCCCGGGTACAACCCGGACGCGGTCATCGCCACCGGGTACTACCGGCTCGGGCTGTGGGACGACGAGCCGGCCGACCCGCTGCTCGCCATGTACGACGGGTACGACGACCTCGTCACCGTCACCGGGCAGGGGTTCCTCGGGATGAGCCTGAACTGCGCCCGGTGCCACGACCACAAGGTCGACCCGATCCCCCAGGCCGACTACTACCGGATGGTCGCGTTCTTCCGGGACATCCGCCCGTTCAGCGACACCCGCGGGACGATGTCGTCGACCAACACCACCGACATCAGCCCCCCCGAGAAACAAAAGCTTTACGAGGGGGAGTTGAAGGACCGGCGGACGAAGATCGACGACCTGACCCGGAAGATGACCGCGGCCGAGAACGAGGCGATCAAGAAGATGCCGGCCGAGGACCAGCGGGCGGCCGAGGGCGTGGACCGCCCGCTGGTGGTGGCCAAGGTCCCGCAGTTCCTGGGGGACCACGAGAAGGCCGACTACCTGGTCTGGAAGAAGGAGCGGGCGGCGCTGGAGAAGAAGCCGTGGCCGCCCGGCCAGGAGTTCGCCCTGTCGGTGAACCACTGCGACCCCCGCCCGCCGGCGGTGTTCGTCCTGCCCCGGGGGAACCCGCACGGCAAGGGGGCCGAGGTGAAGCCCGGGTTCCCGGAAGTGCTCGGGGTGCCGGGCCCGGTCATCCCGCCCGCCACCGGCAAGACGAGCGGCCGGCGGACACTCCTCGCGAACTGGATCGCCAGCCCGGCGAACCAACTGACGGCGCGGGTGATGGTGAACCGCGTGTGGCAGGGGCATTTCGGCCGCGGGATCGTCCCGACCCCGAGCGACTTCGGCAAGCTCGGCGAGCTCCCGACCAACCCGGAACTCCTCGACTGGCTGGCGAGCGAATTCGTGCAGCCGTCGGGCGGCGGCACCCCGTGGACGCTCAAGCGCCTCCACAAGCTTATCATGACGTCGGGCGTGTACCAGCTCTCCGCGGCTGGCGACGAAACGAACCTGAAGGCCGACCCGGCGAACGCCCTGCTCTGGCGGTTCAACATGCGGCGGCTGACGGCGGAAGAGGTCCGCGACTCGATCCTGACCGTCAGCGGGAAGCTCGACCCGACCCTGTACGGGCCGAGCGTCTTCCCGAAGATCCCGGCGGAGGTCCTGGCCGGGCAGTCGATCCCCGGAAACGGGTGGCTCAAGAATCATGGCGGCGGGTACGACCCGAAGAACCCGGACGCGGGGAACCGGCGGAGCGTGTACGTGTACGTCAAGCGGTCGTTGCAGGTCCCGATCCTGGCGACGCACGACCAGGCGGACACCGACAACAGCTGCCCGGTCCGGTACACGACGACGGTTCCGACCCAGGCCCTCGGTCTGTTGAACGGCGAGTTCGCGAACGAGATGGCCGCGGCGTTCTCGGCCCGGCTGGCGAAGGAGGTCCCGGGCGACCTGTCGGCCCAGGTGGCGCGGGCGGTCCGGCTGACCACCGGCCGCGTCCCGGCCGCCGACGAGGTGGTGAAGGACGCGGCGTTCGTGGCCGAATTGAAGGCCAAACACAAGCTCGACGACCGGACGGCCCTCGCGCGGTACTGCCTGCTGCTGCTGAACGCCAACGAGTTCGTGTACGTGGATTGAACCGGATGCGATTCCGACCCACCCTACAAGACCGAACGCCAACGAGTTCTTGTACGTGGACTGATCCCGGCCGGTGATACGATGGGGTGAAGGAGGGACCGCACCATGACAGTACCGGTGTGGGTGGAACAGCGGAACGGGACGTTCACCGCGTCGGCCCTCGGGGCAGCTCAGTTGCGGGCGGACGGTCCAACAAAAGACGAGGCGATCGCCGCTCTTGTAGCCGCTCTGAACAACAGCCAGGCCAGCGGGCAGCTGGTCCTGGTCAACGTACCGGGGTGTCCGCGGTCGGCCGGGCAGTGCATCCGTTGAACGAGGAGGAGGCGGAGGCGTGAGCTGTCTGCGGAGATCTACCGCGAGCGGGACGAACAGAAACGACTTGAGGAATCTCGAAACCGTGTTAATGATCAGTTACCAAACGCTACCTCACGAAGATAGACCAAGGCATTTTGCAGGACCTAATCGACAGCCGCCTGAACTTTGGTCGGCGGTGGGTCCTTCTGGATGTGCTGGACATCCGGTTCGGAAGTGTACCGGACGACATCTACGAAGAAATCGTCTCGTGCCATGATAAATCACGCCTCGACTTACTGATTCAACAAGCCAATGAGTGCGGTTCGCTGAATGAGTTCCGCACCCGCCTGACCACCCCGCCCGCCAACTGAGGCCCCCGCGATGACCAGCGACCGCTCAGCCCGCCAGTTCTGCGGCCGGACCCGCCGGGAGTTCTTGTGGGAGGCCGGCGGCGGGTTCACCGGCCTCGCCCTCACCGGGCTGCTCGACCGGGACGGGTTCTTCGCCAAGGCTTCGGCGGCCGACGGCGCCGGCAAGGGGACGACCACGTTCGTTAACCCGATGGCCCCCAAGAAGCCGATGTTCCCGGCCAAGGCCAAGGCGGTCATCTTCATCTTCTGCTACGGCGGGCCGAGCCAGGTCGACACGTTCGACCACAAGCCGGAGCTGTACAAGCTCGACGGGAAGACGATCCCGGTGAAGACGTTCGGCCGCGGCGGGCACAAGAACGTCGGCCGGGTGGTCGGGCCGAAGTGGGAGTTCAAACCCTACGGCCGGTGCGGCAAACTCGTTTCGGATCTCTTTCCGCACGTCGGCTCGTGCGTGGACGACATCGCCTTCGTCCACTCCTTCTACGCCGAGAGCCCGATCCACGGGTCGGCCCTCCTGATGATGAACAGCGGCCGGCTTCTGAGCGGCCACCCATCGCTCGGGGGGTGGGTCACCTACGGGCTCGGGAGCGAGAACGAGAACCTCCCCGGGTTCGTGGTCATGCTGGACAAGACCGGCGGGCCGATCAGCGGGCCGAAGAACTGGTCGAGCGGGTACATGCCGGCCGCGTACCAGGGGGTCATCCTCCGGGCCGACAAGACCCCGATCCACGACCTCGCCCTGCCCCCGGGCATGACCCGCGGGCAGCAGCGGGACCTGCTCGACCATCTGAAGGAGAAGAACGAGGAGCACCGGGCCGCCCGCGCCGACAACACCGAGCTCACCGCCCGGATCGCGAGCTACGAGCTGGCGTTCAAGATGCAGCAGCACGCCCCGGAGGCGGTCGACTTCGCCAGGGAGACCGCGGAGACGAAAGCCCTGTACGGGATCGACGACCCGAAGACGGAGGACTTCGGCCGGAAGTGCCTGCTCGCCCGCCGGCTGGTCGAGCGCGGGGTGCGGTTCGTCCAGGTGTACTCGGGCGGGGCCCACAACGACGACAACTGGGACGCCCACTCGGACATGGTGCGGAACCACGGGCAGCACGCCGGGGAGACGGACAAGCCGGTGGCCGGGCTGCTGAAGGACCTCAAGCGGAAGGGCCTGCTCGACGAGACGATCGTGGTCTGGGGCGGGGAGTTCGGCCGCCAGCCGACGGCCGAGTACGCCCAGGGGACCGGCCGGGACCACAACTCCTACGGGTTCACGATGTGGCTGGCCGGCGGCGGGATCAAGGGCGGGGTGAGCGTCGGGACGACGGACGAGCTGGGGAACTACGCGGTCGACGACCGGTTCCACGTCAAGAACCTGCACGCCACCGTCCTGCACCAGATGGGGCTCGACCCGAACAAGCTCAGCTACTTCTACGGCGGGCTCGACCAGAAGCTGGTCGGGGTCGAAGGGGCCGAGCCGATCAAGCAGATCATCTGACGGGCCGGACGGCCTCGTTCCGACGCCCCGCGGCGGAACGAGGAGTGGTCTCGCGCTTCACTGCGGGGTGTTGATCTCGGCCGCGGTGATCCGCTCGCACACGAGCATCTCGCCGTCGCTCTCCAGGTAGCATTCGCCCTCGGCCGGGTCGCGCAGCCGGAAGTACGTGTCCGGCCCGACCTGCATCGTGTGCCCGGGGGCGAACGGCCGGCCGGAGTCGCGCAGGTACTCCAGCATGTTCCCGAACGTGTTGAACGCGAACGTCCCCTCGTGGTGGTCCCCGGCGTGGAACGCGAGGTCCGGCAGGCCGAGCTGGGAGTTCCCGTAGGTCCGCATCCACACTCCCGGCACGCCCTCCACCTCCAGCTTCACGAACCCGCCGTACAGGAACGGGATCGGGAACGATCGGAGCGACGTTAACATGTCGCCCTCGTCCTCGTCGTGCGGGAGCAGGACGGCCGCCGGGACCGACGTCCGGGCGTCCTCGTTCATCACCACCACGCCCCCGAACCGGGCGAGGGCGCCGGCCGCCGCCGCGAGCGCGACGTACCGTTCGAGCGGGTCGTCCTCGTAGCCCGCGTAGTACAGCAGGACGTGGGCGGCGGCCCGGTACGCGTCCTGTTTCAACTCGTCGTCGTAGTGCGCCGGGCGGACGCACAGCTCGACAACGTTCTCCGGCATCGGGCCGTTCACCCCGATCAGCTTGACGACGTGCCGCCCCCACCCGACGAGCCCGATCAGCCCCGGCCCGGAGTCGTTCTCCGGGTGCCCGTCCGGCGGGCCCTGCCGCGGGACGGCGAGCAGCTCGGCCGTCGCCGCGGCGAGTTCGGGGTGGTAGGTCCGCAGGGCGAGGGTGAGGGCGTCGGGGTCGAGGTCGAGCGGGGCGTCGAAGAGCAGCTGGAGGCTGAGCGGCCGCTCGATCGCGGGGTTCGCGACCGGCGGTCCGCCCAGCGTCGGCGTCCCCCGCCCGAAGAACCGGTCGTGGAGGTCCATCTGAAGTCCTCGGGTCATAGCCGATTCAGCCGAGCTTGTCGCCAAGGTGTCCGGCCGACTCGGCCCACCGGGTTTACTCGCCGTCCTCGTCGGCGGGTTCGTCCTGCTCGTCCACCGCGGTCTTCATCACCTCGCGCAGCAGCACGGTGGCATAGCTCCCGGCCGGGAGGGTGAACCCGAGCCGTAAGCCCTCCGGCTCCCAAGCCGCGGTGAGGTCGTCCAGGTAGACCATGTTGTGCCGGCGGGTCCCCAGCACCAGCTTCCCGAACCCGCCGAACGAGTTCAGCGACAGCCCGTTGTCGCGCAACACCGCCGCCTCCCGCTCGGCCGCCGCACCCTCCGCCGGGTACGTCTTCTTCCCGAACATCGGCCCCGCCGGCACGATCTCCTTCGCGTCGAACCGCGCCTGCTCGGCGGGTACGTCCCGCGTTACGAACATCCCCCCGGCCGGCCACTTCGCCATCACGTCGCCGTCCAGCACCGTGCGGAACAGGCCGTCCCGGAGCCGCCGGGCCAGGTAGTCGTTGAACAGGAGCGACTGCACCGCCGACAGGGCGAACCGGAACAGGAACGGCCGGATCCGCCGCGGGGCCTTACCGGCGAGGCACTGGAGCCCGAGGTCGACCGTGCCCCCGTCCCGGCCGAACCGCTGCGGGCCGTAAAAGTTCGGCAGCCCTTGCGTGCGGATGCGGTCGAGGACCGCCGCGACGGCGTCGACCTTGGTGGCGTCCGGGGTGCGGATCAGGATGCGGAACCGGTTCCCGCGGAGGTGGCCGGGCTTGAGCTTGTTCGTGTGCCGGCCGGTCTTCAGGACGCGGACGCCGTTGCCGTCAATCTTCCCGACGTTCGGCTCGGCCTCCTTCGGGACCGACACCCACTGCCGGGTGACCGCGTGCCGGTCCTTGAGCCCGGCGGTCCCGACCGCCCCGGGGGAAATGCCCAGGCGCTGGGCGATCTGGCGGGCGAAGTACTCCGGGGCCATCCCCCGCTTCTCGACCCACAGGAACAGGTGGTCGCCCGCGCCGCCCGGCTCGTACGACGGGACTTCCTCGACCTCGAAGTCCTCGTCGCGAACGCGGATCATACCGCCGCACCCGGGCAGGTCCGGGGTGAGTAGCGGCGGGGTCATCGCGGGGTGGTTCATGGAACGTCCTCACTCGGAGGGTGACGATTGCCCGGGGCTTCCGCCCTGGGCTAAGAACGCCCGCCCCTCCGGGGCTAAGAGTATCGGATCGCGGGCGGGTGACCCTTGGTTCGGAGCCCCGGAGGGGCGGGCGTTCTTAGCCCAGGGCGGAAGCCCCGGGCTTCTTCGCGTCCCGAGCTTCTTCGCGCCCCGGTCTCACCCCCGCCTACCCGGCCGCGCGGTCGCGGGGCGGGCCCGCTTCCGGTCCGCCGCCGCCGACAGCTTCGCCCGGACCAGCTCGGCGAACTCGGTGACCAACAGGTGGTGGTCGACCCCGGCCTGCCGGAGGAGGTAAATCGTGGACTTCCCCAGCTCCGGGGACATGACCCGTTCCGTCAGGTCCGGGTGATTCCACTCCCCCGGCCGGCCGAGGAGGAGCAGGCTCCCCAGCCCGTGCAGCACGCACCGCCGCAGAATGCTCGCCTGGCGGGCGTCGACCCACTGCGGGCTCCGCTCGTCCAGCCGCAGGGCGGCGAGGGGGGCGGGGTTCGGGAAGTCGTTCAGGTTCGTCCGGGGGAACAGGACCGGGTGCCCGGCCAGGTCCTTGAGCCGGACCCGCTTCCGGCGGGCCAGGGGGTGGTCGGCGCGGAGGACCAGGAGGACGTCCAGGGCGTACCACGGCTCGCACACCACCCGCGGGTACTGCTTCCGGTCGCCGACCGCCGGGGTGAACCCGAGCTGGGCCCGACCGTCGTCCACCGCCCGGGTGACCTCGTCGGTCTCCATCTCCCGGAATACGAACCGGGCGTTCGGGCGGCGGCGGACGAACTCCGCCACGCACGGCACCAGGTCCTCGGCGAACAGCCGGGGGGTGCTGGCGATCGTGACCCGAATTTCCGCCGCGTCGAGCAACTCCCGGACCCGCCCCGGGAGCGAGTCCACATTCGTCAGGCAGGACGACGCCAGGGTGTACAGCAGCCGCCCGGCCTCGGTCGGCCGGCACCCCCGGGGGTCGGTCTCGAACAGCGGCCGGCCGAACCGCTTCTCCAGGGCGTGGACCAGCTTCCAGACGGTCGGCTGGGCCAGGCCCAGGGAGGCCGCGGCGGCCGACAGGCTGCCCAGCCGGGCCGTCTCGCAGAAGCTCCGGAGCTGGGGCAGGGACAGCTCCTTGTACGGCGTCGGCATGGCGGATACCCGGGCCGGGCGGGAATAGCCTCAGGCTATTACTCATCGACCGGAATTATACCACAGGGTCGACTTGAGCGTACACCCGCGACCGGGCACAATCTATTCCCGGACTCGACGCGGGAAGGGCGAACCGTCGACGACCGTCTGGTTCGCGCCGGACCGAGCGTGCGGCAGACGGTGCCACCGTCGCCCGCCGCGCGCGGGCCTGGGCCTCTCCCTTTCCCACCGCCTCTCCTCTCTACCGCCACGGTCTCATTTTCGGAGGGCGCCTGTGTCCCGTACCCCCGGCCGGCCCCGGCCGGCGTTCACGTTGATCGAGCTGTTGGTGGTGATCGCGATCATCGCGATCCTGATCGGCCTCCTCCTGCCCGCCGTCCAGAAGGTCCGCGAGGCCGCCGCCCGCAGCAAGTGCGCGAACAACCTCAAACAGATCGCCCTGGCCTGCCACGCCTACGAGAGCGCCACCGGCGCCCTCCCGCCGGCCGGGCGGGGCTACGGCTGGTGCATCAACGACTACGGGACCGGGGACAGCAAGATCTTCAACCTGCATGGGTTCGTCCTGCTCCTCCCGTACATCGAACAAACGAGCATCGCCGGCCGGATCGACCCGACCCAGGCGGTGAGCCCGCAGAACACCGGGTACTGCTGCGGGATCGCCGGGAACACCGGCGGCACCCTCCAGGGGAACCCGGCGGTCAACGCGTTCGCCGTCTCCCAGCAGCCGGCGATCTTCCGGTGCCCGTCCGACAGCACGGCCGACCTGTCCCTCGGGGCCGGCGGGGCGTACGGGTGCGGGAGCGGCGGGAACGGGGTGAAGTCGAACTACGACTTCATCGTCTCCCAGGCCGACTTCTACTGCAACGCCTGGGGCAAGCTCCCGGCCGTCTACCCACCCACCACCCGGCGGATCTTCGGCGAGAACAGCACCGCCCGGTTCACCGACGTCGCCGACGGGACGAGCAACACCCTGATGATCGGGGAGCAGACCGTCACCAACTACGACGGGACGGCCTGGACCAACGGGCAGGCGAACCCGTGGGGCTACCGGGCGTGGGTGCAGATCGGGATCGACCCGGCCATCTGGGGGAGCGGGCTGAACAAGTGGAGCAACAACTGGGGGGCGCTGCCGCAGCGGCGGCGGGGCGTGCTGGAGAGCTGGGCGTACGCCGGCAGCATGCACACCGGGATCGTCCAGTTCGCGTTCGCCGACGGGTCGGTCCGGGGGCTGGCCGAGGCCACCGACCTGACCACCCTGGGCTACCTGGCCGCGATGGCCGACGGGCAGGTCGTGACCGTGCCCTGACCGCCCCGGCCAGGGGCTGGAAATTCGAACCCGGAAATCCGACACCCGAAACCCCTCCCGATCTCGACCGTCGGGCTGCGGCCGTATTGGAGGAACACGAGATGACGGGCATCCGACGGCAGCTGGCGGCGGTCTTGCCGTTCGTCCTGGCGGGGTGCGGGTCGGGTCCGGCCCCGGGCCCGGTGCCCGTGAGCGGGACCGTGACCCTCAACGACCGGCCGCTGGCGAACGCCACCGTCACGTTCATCCCCGTCCCCGGGACCCCGGGGTTCGGCGGCACCGGCAAGACCAACGCCGACGGGAAGTACACGCTCGCCGACAGCCGGGAGAACACCCCCGGGGTCCTCCCGGGCAAGTACCGGGTGGTGGTCGGCAAGCGGCTGATGCCCGACGGGTCGGAGGTCCCGGCCGACGACACCACCCCGCCGATCATGTCCCCGGCGAAGGAGAGCCTCCCGGCCTACGGCAACCCGACGGCCCCCGCCCTGTCGGCCGCCGTCCCGGACGGCGGCGGGACGATCGACTTTTCCCTCAAGGACGCGAAGAAGAAGTAGCCGGCGGCCGGCGGTCGCGGGCGGGACGGGGCAGGCCGGGGGGCCTGCCCCGGTCTGTTTCCGGGTCGCTATGATGAAGGCATCGGAGGCCCGCATGACCACCGCGACCGCAGCCCCGGACACCCTGGCCGATGTCGTCAGCGCGCTGGGCGACATCCCGATCTATCGCATCATCTGGCGGAACCTCGGCACCGCGACCGAAGACGACGTGCTCGACCTGTGCGGCCGGAAGCTGCGGGTCGAGCTGGTCGACGGGGTCCTCGTTCACAAGGGAATCGAGCGGGAGGTGTTGACCGAGGTGCTGGCGAGCGTGGCCCCGGGGGTCGAAACCCTGGCCGACGTCCTCGACCGGCTGGGCGACGTCCCGCTGGACCGCATCCTGTGGACCCCGCGGCCCGGGACCGCGACCGAGGCCGATGTCATCCGCCTGGTCGACGGCGAGCCGAAACGGCTGGTCGAGCTGGTCGACGGCATCCTGGTGGAGAAGCCGACGGGATGCCTGGAAGGGCTGCTGGCGGCGGTTTTGGGCAGCATCCTGTTGACCTTCGTTCGGTCCCGAACCCTAGGGCTGGTCGGCGGCCCGGACGCGATCATGAGACTGAAGGAAGGACAGGACAGGTTGCCGGATATTTCCTATACCGCGTGGGCCAGTCTGCCGGCGGACGACGCCCATTTGAAGGCGGTGGCGGTCTACGCCCCGGACCTCGCGGTCGAGATCCTGTCCGCGGGGAACACCCGGAAGGAGATCGAGCGGAAGCGGCGGGAGTACTTCGCCGCGGGCACGAAACTGGTGTGGATCGTCGACCCGGACGACCGGACCGTGGCCGTGTTCACCGACCCGGATACTCATACCCTCCTGACCGCGGCGGACACCCTCGACGGCGGCACCGTGCTCCCCGGGTTTACCCTCCCGCTCGCCGACCTGTTCGACGACCCCCAGCTGAACCCCCGTCCGTCAACCTGAATACCGCCCGGGCCTCACCCCGGCTCACCTGACCCTCAAGCGGAGTGACCGATATGCCCTCCCCGATGACGATGACCGAGAAGATCCTGGCCCGCGCGTCGGGCAAGGACGCCGTCGCCCCCGGCGAGAACGTGTGGGTGAACGTGGACGTGTTGATGACCCACGACGTGTGCGGCCCGGGCACCATCGGGGTGTTCAAGAAGCACTTCGGCGGGGACGGGGCGAAGGTGTGGGACAAGGAAAAGGTGGTCGTCATCCCGGACCACTACATCTTCACCAAGGACGCGATGGCGAACCGGAACGTGGACGTGCTCCGGGCGTTCGTGAAAGAACAGGACCTCAAATACTACTACGACGTCGGGACGGCGGACTACAAGGGCGTGTGCCACATCGCCCTGCCGGAAGAAGGCCACACCCGGCCCGGCGAGGTCCTCCTCGGGACCGACAGCCACACCTGCACCGCCGGGGCGTTCGGCGAGTTCGCGACCGGGATCGGGAACACCGACGCCGGGTTCGTCATGGGGACCGGGAAGCTCTGGCTGAAGACCCCGCCGACCATGCGGTTCGTGTTCCACGGGGACCTGCCGCCGTACCTGATGGCGAAGGACCTGATCCTCTCCGTGATCGGCGACATCGGGGTCGACGGGGCGACCTACCGGGCGATGGAGTTCGACGGGGACGGGGTCACCGCCCTCAACATCGAGGAGCGGATGACCCTGTGCAACATGGCCATCGAGGCCGGCGGGAAGAACGGGATCATCGCCCCCGACCAGATCACCTTCGACTACGTGAACAAGCGGAACGCGGGGCAGAAGCCCTACCAGGCGGTGTACACCGACCCCGGGGCGACGTTCATCCACGAGAAGGTGTACGACGTGCGGACGCTCGAACCGGTGATCGCCAAGCCGCACTCGCCGGACAACCGGGCGTTCGTGTCGGAGGTCAAGGGGACGAAGCTCGACCGGGCGTACATCGGCAGCTGTACCGGCGGGAAGCTGACCGACTTCCGGGCGGCGGCGGAGCTGTTACAGGGCAAGGAAGTCAAGATCGACACGTTCGTGGTCCCGGCGACGACCGAGGTGGCCCGCGGGCTGGACACGGAACGGATCGGGGGGAAGTCGCTGCGGGAGATCTTCCTGAACGCCGGGGCGAAGATCGGGGACGCGAGCTGTGCGGCCTGCCTGGGCGGGCCGAGCGACACGTTCGGCCGGCTGAACACGCCGATCAGCTGTATCAGCACGACGAACCGGAACTTCCCCGGGCGGATGGGGCACAAGGAGGCGAAGGTCTTCCTGGCGAGCCCGCTGACCGTCGCCGCCAGTGCCCTCAGCGGCTCGATCGCGGACTGCCGCGACCTGTTGATATGATGGGGCAAGACCGTCCCACGTAGGGGAGCGAATCGTGACCCAGATCGTGGCGGACGCCGAGCAGGCGAGGCAGCTCGGAGCGGCTGATGGGCCCGTGCAGGTCGTCGACGAGAAGGGGACCGTGATCGGGGTTTGTACCCCGATCACGGTCCCGCACTCGCCGTATTCGCGGGAGGAGATCGAGCGGCGGCGGGAGGAAATGCGGAAGCACCCGGAGAAGGGCAAGTCCCTGGCCGAGGTCTGGAAGACGATTTACGAGAAGTATGTCGGTGACGAGGTCGAACCGCTCGTCGTGAAGAAGGGCAACGCAGTCGGGTGATCCCCGAAACATCTTGATCCGTCTGGCTCTCCGGCATGGAATCTCACCGCGTTGCTCCGCTGGGAAGCCCGGTTTTGTAGGGTGGGTCGAGTCTTTGTCACCCGACGGAAAGTTTTGCCGGGAATACCGACACAAAGTTTTGCCGCGCAGCTGATCGGCCGCGTGGCGGATACATTGGCCGAGGGTTCGTCCATGGCAACGGTGCGAGAGGCGACGGGCCATGCCGCGGGCCATTGCCGTGCCGGTCCGGCGGGTCATTGTGCGACGCTGGCAACGCGGGCAGACCGCGGCCGAGATCGCCGCGGCGCTCCAACTCGTGCCCCGCTCGGTCCGGCATCTGCTCCGGCACGCCGCCGCCGACCCCGACCTCGCACCCGCGTACGCGCGTTGCGGCCGGCACCGCCCCGCGGCGGAGCAGGCGGTTTACGAGCACGCCCTCGACGTGCGGCGGCAACACCCCACGTGGGGGGCCGGTTTGATCCGCGTCTTCTTGCGCGACCGCTTCGCCGCCCCGCGGGTGCCCAGCGAGCGCACCTTGCAGCGTTGGTTCCACGCTGCCGGACTTGGGCCGGCACCCGCCGGTCGCCAGCCCCACGCCCAGCGGACCTGGGCCGATCGGCCGCACGAGGTTTGGCAGATCGATGCCGTCGAAGAACTGACGCTGAAGGGCGGTCAGCGTGCCAGTTGGCTGCGGATCACCGACGAGTTCACCGGGGCCATCCTGGACACCAAGGTCTTCCCGATCGGCTGCTGGGCCTACGTCGGCGGACCGGCGGTGCAAGCCGAACTGCGGAAGGCCCTGGGAAAATGGGGCCGGCCGCAGCGGGTCCGGGTCGATAACGGCACCCCGTGGGGCGCGACCGGCGGCTTGCCGACGGCGTTGGCGTTGTGGTTGTGTGGGTTGGGCGTGGCGGTCGTGTGCAACCACCCGCGGCGGCCACGGGAGAACGCCATCGTCGAACGCACGCAAGGGGTCAGTCAGCAGTGGGCCGAGCCGCAGACCTGCGCCAGCCCGCGCGCGTTGCAACGGCGGCTGGACCACCTGGATCGGGTGCAGCGGGAGCAGTACCCGAGCATCGGCGGCCGTAGCCGGTGTGACGCGTACCCCGGGTTGACCCACTCGGGCCGCCCCTACGGGCGGGCCTGGGAGCGGCGGCACCGGAGTTTGCCGCAGGCGCTGGCGGCGGTGGCGGAATATGCCGCCCGGCGGCGGGTCGATCAGAGCGGCCGGGTCTGGCTGTACGACGTGGGTTACGCCGTGGGCAAGGCGCACGTGGGCGAGGACATCTATGCGACGCTGGACGCCGAGACCGAGGACTGGGTCTTTCAGGACGCGGACGGCCGGGAGCTGCGCCGGCAACCGGCGCGGACGCTGACCGCGGAGAACATATGCCGGCTGCAGGTCGGTCGCACCGCCGGTCATTAGGGCCTCGGCAAAACTCAGGGCCGGGAATAGCGGCAAAACTTTCCGTCGGTATTCCCGGCAAAACTTTCCGTCGGGTGACATCTTCGAGGCCCACGTCTTCTCAAGCCCGTGGGCCTCGAAAACTCGACCCACCCTACAAGAAGGAGTCTTCTCAAGCCCGTGGGCCTCGAAGACTCGACCCTCCCTACAAGAACTCTCCGGCCTGGAATCACGCCGAGTTCCAGGAGGCCATCTTGTTCACCGGGTCTCACCCATGCCCCTCTACCGCCTCGCCTTCCTCCTCGCCGTCCCACTCGCGCTTCTCCCCGGGGTTCGCGCCCGCCCCGACATTTCCCCCAAGCCGGAAGACCTCGTGTACACCCAGAAGGGCACCCTGCCGGTCATCGTCTCGGCCCCGCACGGCGGGGGGAAGGCGGTCCCGGGCGTGGCCGAGCGGCGGGGCGTCGGGATCAAGCTGTTCACCACCGCCCGCGACGGGAACACGGCCGAGCTCGCCCGGACGTTTGCCGCCGAGCTCGAGAAGGAGCTCGGCGGGAAGCCGTGGGTCGTGGTCGCCCGGTTCGACCGGAAGTACATCGACGCGAACCGCCCGCCGGACGGGGCCTACGAGGCCGAGGCGGCGAAGCCGTACTACGACGCCTACCACGACCCGCTCACGGCCGCCTGCAAGGCCGTGAGGGAGGCGTACGGCGGCGGGCTCTTGCTCGACGTCCACGGGCAGGGCGCGCTCCCGGACGTGATCTGCCGGGGGACGAGGAACGGGACGACGGTAAAGCTGTTGAAGGACCGGCACGGGTGGCGGGCGGTGACCGGGAAGAACAGCGTGATGGGCCGGCTGGAGCGGGCCGGGTACAAGGTGATGCCCGCCTGCGACGCGGGCGAGGACGCCAGGGAAGAGGTCCGGTTCGCCGGCGGGCACATCGTCAACACCTACGGCAGCCACACCGGGTACGCGATCGACGCCATCCAGGTCGAGGTCGGCACCAAATACCGCGACCGGGACACCTACGCGAAGACCGCCCGGGACCTCGCCGCCGCCGTCGCCGCGTTCCACGACGAGTACCTGAAGAAGTAGGGCCGGCTGTGCCGGCCGTCCCCTCTCCCGTCCGCCGATACAATTCCCCCATCTCGACTCGCCACTTTACAGGACCGACCGGACATGACCACGCCGACGAAGGACCGTGTCCCGGTGACCGTGCTCACCGGGTTCCTCGGGGCCGGCAAGACCACCCTCCTGAACCACATCCT
Source organism: Gemmataceae bacterium (assembly GCA_028288765.1). Classification (GTDB taxonomy): domain Bacteria; phylum Planctomycetota; class Planctomycetia; order Gemmatales; family Gemmataceae; genus Urbifossiella. The sequence continues at coordinate 32,080 of JAQGHQ010000294.1, forward strand.
GACCGCCACCCACGGCAAGCGGATCGCGGTCATCGAGAACGAGTTCGGGGAGGTCGGGGTCGACCAGGATCTCGTCATCCAGTCGGAGGAAGAGATCTTCGAGATGAACAACGGGTGCATCTGCTGCACCGTCCGCGGGGACCTGATCCGCATCCTCGGGAACCTGATGAAGCGCCGCGACCGGTTCGACTACATCCTGGTCGAGACCACCGGCATGGCCGACCCCGGCCCGGTCGCCCAGACGTTCTTCATGGACGACGAGATCCAGCGGGCCACCCGGCTGGACGGGATCGTCACCGTGGTCGACACGAGGCACGTGACCCAACACTGGGACAGCCACGAGGTGCAGGAGCAGATCGCGTTCGCCGACGTGATCCTGCTGAACAAGCTCGACCTGGTTTCGGCCGACGAGGTGGACGAGCTGGAGGGCCGTATCCGGCAGATGAACCCGACGGCGAAGATCCACCGGACGACGAAGTCGGTGGTGGAGATGGACAAGATCCTGAACGTCGGCGGGTTCAGCCTCGACCGGGCCCTGGAGGTGGACCCGAAGTTCATGGAACCGGAGTACCCGTTTGTGTGGGGCGGGGTGTACCAGCTGCCCGCCGGCCGGCACGAGCTGATGATCCCGGACCGGACCAAGAAGGCGATCCAGGTGGCCGTGGTGCCGGCCCCGGCAGCCGACGAACCGGGGCTGAAAACGGCGGCGGCGGCCGGGGTGATCGCGTTCTCCGGCGAGGAGCGGGCGGTCCCGCCGGGTGGGATGCTGTCCCCGGGGGCCGACCCGTACCGGCTCGACCTCCCGCCGGGCGAGGTGAAGTTCGTGCTGGCGGTGGACAGGCCCGGGGCGTATGCCCTGCTTGCCGGATCGAACCTGGGGAAGATCGGGGCGGAGGTGCGGAGCGGCGGGACGGTCGTCGCCCCGGCCGCGGCCCGCGGGTTCCACCACAGCCATACGCACTCGGACGTGAACGCGGTCGCCATCACCCTGGCCGGCGACCTGGACTCCCGGCGGCTGAACGCCTGGATGGGCGAGCTCCTCCAGACGAAGGGGCCGGACATCTACCGGATGAAGGGCGTGCTGAGCGTCAGGGGAGACTCGAAGCGGTTCGTGTTCCAGGGCGTCCACATGCTGTTCGACGGCCAGCCCGGACGGCCGTGGGGGAGCGAGCAGCGGACGAACAAGCTCGTGTTCATCGGCCGCAAGCTCGACCGGGCGGAGCTGGAGGCCGGGTTCCGGCGGTGTTTGGCTTGAAGGGGGTTTGGTGTTTCGTGTTTGGTGTTTGGTGTTTGGTGTTTTGGATCACCTGCGGTCGGGTTCGCGTGTCGAGACAGGGAAGGGGTGTCGAACGCGAACCCGAACACCGAACACGGGCTGCCACCAATGCAGAAAGAGCTACTCACGGAGCGCGACGACCTGTTCGTGGTCCGCAACTTCCTGTCGCCCGAGGAATGCGAGCAGTACATCGCGCGGACCGAAGCGGCCGGGTACGGCGACGCCCCGATCAACACGTTCGCCGGGCCGATGGTCAACAAGAAGATGCGGAATAACGACCGGGTGATGATCGACGACCCGGCGCTCGCCGCGACGACGTGGGACCGGCTGCGGCCGTTCGTCCCGCCGAAGCGGGGGACCAGCTGGCTGGCCGTCGGGCTGAACGAGCGGTTCCGGTTCTACCGGTACGACCCCGGGCAGCGATTCGACTGGCACTTCGACGGGCGGTACGAGCGGTCGCCGACGGAGGTCAGCAACCTGACGTTCATGGTCTACCTGAACGCCGGGTTCGAGGGCGGGGCGACGGAATTCAACCTCGGGCTGGGGTCCACGGTCCGGCCCGACGACCCGATCGTGCGCGTGGTCCCGGAGGCCGGAATGGCGCTCGTGTTCGTCCACGCCATGTTCCACCAGGGGGCGGCCGTCACGAGCGGCCGGAAGTACGTCCTGCGGTCGGACGTGATGTACCGGTGGGTCGGGGGGTGAGCGGGAGAGACGCTGTCGAATGTCCGCGTTTAGCCTGGCGGAACGGGTGGAGCGAAGAGCGGCACCAAATGCCGCTCGACTTCTTCCAGGAAGGCCGCGAGCCTGTTGTGCCGGCCGCGGGCCTTCAACTCGGTCAGAGGGAGGTGGGTCAGGCAGCGATGCTCCCGGTCCGGATCAGCCTCGGTCAGCCTGGACAGCACCCGCTTCGCACTCCGTTTGTCATTGTCGTGTTTCGCGGTCAGTTCCTCGGAGCTGCGTCGGAAGTCGAACCCCAATTCGGAACTCAGTTCGCCGACTACCTCACGCTCGGGGCCGGCTTCTGCTTCGAAACCGCTAATGTGCCAACACTCCCGCTTGGTATGGGCAAAGCCGATCACGACTTTGAACGGCCACAGGTCGTGGTCTCGGGCCTGATTCAACCCACTATGCCGCGTGAGATCGTTGTCGGAGTCGCGGATCAGTAGAACCCCATCGCGCTGCCCGACCTCATCGACACAACGGGTGAACAGTAAGAGTGCCCGCATCGCGTTGTGGGCGTCTGGCGAGGGAGGTTCGCCCCGCATGAACCCGGTCACTGTTACTCTGTTCTCCGCCGCCAAGGTCTTGACGTGTTTCCACAACAGGTGCGAGTCGGTACTTCGGAAGCCTCGGTATGCGAGGTATTCGGGCTCCATCCATTCGACCGCCTCGCGGACGGCGCGAGTAGCCAGACAGGAGGCCGTGTCCCGGTCAGCCGGGGCTTCGCATACGATCGCGATGGACCAGCTCATGAGGCGGCCGGGGCGGGTTCTTTCCGGTCGAGTTTGTGGACCCAATCGTCCCCAAGGTGACTCCAGAACTCGCCGGGCGACATTGATTCCTTCCACTTCGGATAAAGCGGGTGGTCGGTCAACGGCACACACACGGCCGATCCGTCATCAAGGAGGCATGTCACCCGAACTTCGTTCCACTCCAGCTGGTCGAGGATGTACGGCGAGTGCGATGTCGCAATGATCTGGAGGTCGGGATGCTGGTCGAGGAGCTTTCGGAGCAATCGAAGCAAGTCCATTTGGGCTTTCGGATGTAACCCGTGATCGATGTCGTCAATGAGCAGGACTTTCGCACGCTGGGGACTGGCAATAGCGGTCAACAGACCGAGGACGTAGAGTGTTCCGTCACTCATCGCCGATGCCCGGATGCCAGTGCGCATGGCGAGGTCGAACAGCAGCCCTTCCCCCATTCCCGCACCGCTCACAGGAACCCGATCTAGCCGCACCCGTTTGACGTAAGGAATGACTTGCCGGAACTGGGTTACGACCTCATCAAATCGTTCCTCCTCGTACAGTTTGAGATAAGCCAGGACGGAAGGCAGGTTACGCCCGGAAAGTTCCATTCGGGGGGGCACCTGGCTCGTCAGAGTGTTCGCCGCCAGTTGAGAAGGGATCAGCTGGAGGAACTCTGCCGGGTAGAATGACGGATTAGCTTCTGCCGGTCGCCGCCCATTGATCCCGTACTCTTGTATTCCCGTGTCACGTTGGCTGTAGACTTTCCAATCAGAGATCATCACCCCGTTTCGGGGAATGGGGTTCGCCCGGATGTGGATTCCCCTTCGAAACCCGTTCTCGATGTTCTCGCAGGCATCCAGTTCGAGATCGCTCGTGGGATTTCCGCTAAAAACCTCTTGAATCTGCGGAGAAACCGCGAACATCTGGTGCGGCTGAGGGGCGGTCGCCAACACGCGACAGAGAATATCGAGCCCGATCAGCACGCTCGTCTTCCCCGACCCGTTCGGGCCGACAAGGACGGTCAGCCGCGAGTCGAACGTAACGTCCACGTCCCGCAGGGCCTTGAAGTTTCGGAACGACGCGCGGTGGATCATCGGTCGGCCTGCTGTCTCGAATCGGAAGCAGTAGCGTAGCATTACGCTATCACGTGCCCCTCGGTCGTGCCACCACAACGAACAGCGCCCGCGGGGGTCCGCGGGCGCTGACGAGCTGACGACACGCACGACTCCTCGCCTCACCCGACGTACACGCCGTCCGCGAGTACCGCCCCGTACGGGTCGATGTCCTGGAACGTCGTCGGCTCACCGATCCCGGTGAATACCGCCCCCGGGTACACCCGGACCCGGGACGGCTGGCCGCCCCCCGACCCCACCACCACGTCCGCCTTGTTGTCCCCGTCCACGTCCTTCGCCGCCACCCGCACCCCGCCCCGGTCGGCCGTGTTCCCGGCCACGAAGAAGTTCGACAGCGGACTCGCCAGCGCCGCCGCCGAACCACCCGCCGTGAGCTGGGCGCCGCTCAGGATCAGCACCCGCGGCGCGCCCCCCGGCCCGGCCCCGACGATCAGGTCCGCGAACCCGTCCCCGTTCACGTCCCCGACCGCCACGTACGTCCCGTTCCGCAGCGCGGGCTCGAAGACAAAGAAGTCGTTCACCAGCTTGGTCGGACTACCCGACAGGACGGTCTTGCCGTCGTAGACGGCGATCCGCGGCCCGCCCCCGAACCCGGCCGCGACTACCAGGTCCGGGATCCCGTCCCCATTGAGGTCCCCGACCGCGGTCCGGGCCCCGCCCCGGAAGTTCGGGTCGGCGATCCCGAGGAAGTTGGCCACGGTGAAAAACCCGGTGGGCAACATTTCGAACACCGCCACCCGGGGCCCGCCGCCCTGGTCGGGGGTGATCACGATCTCGGCCCGGCCGCTGTTGGTGAAGTCGCCCGCCGCCACGAACCCGCCGCCGGTGAACCCCCCGCCGAACGGGTCGAACGGGGCTACCAGCACGGTCTTGTTGTCCACCCCGCTGACGACCGCGACCCGGATCGGGACCCCCGGGCCGGTCACCAGGATTGTGTCCTGTACCCCGTCCCCGTTCACGTCGGCCACCGCCGTCCGGACGTTCACCCCGAGCAGCACCCCGAACGGGAAGGTCGTCGCCGCCGCGGGCGTGGTGTACCCCGACGACCCCGGGGCCGTGGCGTACACCGCCGCCACCCCGTTCAGGCTCCCGCCGACCGCCAGGTCCCGCCCCTTCTCCACCGTCCCGATCAGCCGGGAGGTGACGAAACTCGCCGTCCCGGCCGCGCCCACCTGCGCCCCGCCGGCCACCACGATCCGGCCGTCCGGGGTCAGCGCCACCCCCCCGGTCGTCGCCTGCGTCCCGGTCCCGTAGGTGGCCTCGCCGGTCCCGTTGAACGACCCGTCCAGCCCGCCGGTCGAGAGCACCCGGACCACGACCCCCGTGGCCCCGGCCGCCCCGCCGGGGTTCGCCGTCCCGACCGCCACGATGTTCCCGTCCGGCTGGACCGCCACCCCGGTCGCCGCCCCCGCCGTCGTCGCCCCGAAGCCGACCAGCTCCGACCCGGTCGTGTTGAACGACGTGTCCAGCCCGCCGCCGCTCCGGAGCCGGGCGATGAGGAAGTTGGTCACGGACCCGGTCCCGGTGGTCCCGGCCAGGACGAGCTTCCCGTCTGGCTGAAGTGCGACCGCGTTCGCCCGCGCGTCGAGCCCCAGGTCGACCGTCTCCGTCCCGGTCGTGTTGAACGAGGTGTCCAGAGCCCCGGTCGTGGTCAGCCGGGCGACCGCGATGTTGGTATGCACCCCCGGGGTCGGCGCCCCGGCCGGGGCGGTGAACCCGACGACCACGATCTTCCCATCCGGCTGGAGCACGACCGCGTTCGCGTCATCAATCCCCCCGAAGTTGATCGCCTCCATCCCGGTCGTGTTGAACGTGGTGTCGAGCGACCCGTCCGCGTTCAGCCGGGCGACGGCGAAGTCCGCCCCCCCGGGGAGGGACGTGAACCCGACGACCACGATCTTCCCGTCCGGCTGGACGACCACCCCGGTCGCCCGGTCGTCGGCCCCGAAGTCGATGGTCTTGATCCCGTTCCCGTTGAACGTCGTGTCCACGCTCCCGTCCGCGTTCACCCGGGTCAGGGCGAAGTTGTTCGGGTTGCCGCCCGCCCCCCCGACGTTCGTATACCCGGCCTCGACGATCTTCCCGTCCGCCTGGATCGCGACCGCGGTGGCCACGTCCGTCCCGCCGAACCCGAACGTCAGCTGCCCCGTGTTGTCGAAGCCGAGATCCGGCGTACCGTTCGGGAGATACCGGGCCAGGGCGAAGTCCGACACGCCCGTCGCGTCCGCGGTCCCGGCGACGACAATGTTCCCGTCCCGCTGGAGGGCCACCGCGGCCGCCTGGCTGACCCCCGCGAACGTGGTCGTCACCGTCCCGGTCGTCCCGAACGAGGGGTCCAGGGTACCGACCGGGGCGGGATTCGCCCGGTCCTCCAGCTGCTCCACCCGGATCCCGACCCCGGTGACCCGTTCCCGACTCCGGACCCGTCGAGACCATCGACCCATGATGCAAACCTCACCGTGCGTGAACTCGATAGGACCCCGCCTCCGTAGCCCGGGGACCGCCCGATTCGGCGGGCAGGTCGTCAGACTGCGGACAGGGGGGACCGACTTCAGAATAATCTGGGCAAACTGGGCTGCGCTGACAATTTGGGATTATAGGGAAGGCAGGGCGACGGGGCAGAGGCCGGGCATCCGTTACCACCGGACCATCCAGTCGGCCCCCTAATCCGGGGCCGGGTGGCGGTAGTATACGCAGCTGCGCGCTCGAGCGGTGTCATTCGGTGAGCACACCCGTCCGCCTGCCTGACGGACCTCGATACCGGCCCGGTTGGGGTTCGATTGTCCCGGCGTGGTGGTCACGAGCCCGCCGTTCTTCCCAGAACATCGGGCCCAGCTCGAACGAGGGCGTAATATGGCCTTCCGGGGACTCGACTTGCAACCGGCGGGCGGATCGGACTCAGACAGGGTCCGGGTGCCGTGCTTTTCGATCCGGAAGCGGTGAACCGCGAAAACATGCGATGGGTCCCCGAAAGCAGCCCCCAAGGTTCGACCGGGGCTTCCCACTACTACAGACCTGCTGTTCCCGTTCAACTACCGATTCCGGGGGAAGATCAGGGAATAAAGCCGCGGCCGAGTAACCGCTCCCGTAGCCGCCTGAGGCAGGAACTCGGTGAGACGGTCGCTTCTTCGTCGGGGCCGGGGGTACCCGCTCGCGGGTCGCGCCGGACCTACCCCGACTCGGGCCGGACGGCTCAACTGCCGAGTCGGTCCGGCGCGACACGGATCAAACCGAATGCGACCGTCTCATCGGGCTCATGTATCAGGCACCGCAATTCCTGCCCCTCGGTCACGATGAAAACCCGGGCCACCCCGAGAGGCCGGTCGCCCGGAAACGAAAGAGCGGGCGGCAACCCGCCCGCTCCGCCCGACCCGCCCGGCGGCCGGTACACCTACCCGACGTAGACGCCGTCGGCCAGGGTGATCCCGCCGAACACGGTCAGGTCCTGGAACGTGCTGGGCTCGCCCGTCCCGGTGAAGTTCTTCCCGAGGTACACCCGGACGTTGGCCGGGCTGCCCTGCCCGCTGCCCACCGCCACGTCCGCCTTCGTGTCCCCGTCCGCGTTCACCGCCGCCACCCGCACCCCGCCCCGGTCGGTAGAATTATTGGCGACGAAGAAGTTGGCGACCGGGGTGTTGTACGCGGTCTGGATGTTCCCCGCGGCGACCAGCTGCCCGGACAGGATGAAGACGCGGGGTGCCCCACCCGGCCCGCCCCCGAAGATCAGGTCCCCGAACCCGTCACCGCTCACGTCCCCGATGGCCACGTACGCCCCGTCCCGCAACGTGATCGCGTCCGTCCCGGGGAACGCGAAGAAGTCGTTTATCAGCCGCGTCGGGGTGCCGGACAGGACGGTCGTCCCGTTGAACAGGGCGATCCGGGGCCCGCCGAGGAACCCGGCGGCCACGGCCACGTCCGGGGTGCCGTCCCCGTTCACGTCCCCGACGGCGACCCGGGCCCCGCCGCGGAAGGTCGGGTCGTCGATCCCGAAGAAGTTCGCCCGGGTGACCAGCCCGGTCGGTGTCAGCGCGAAGATGGTGACCCGGGGGCCGCCCCCCTGGTCCGGGGTGACGACGACGTCCGCCCGGCCGGTCCGCTCGATGTCCCCGGCCGCGACGAACCCGCCGCCGGTGAAGCCCTCGCTCCCGGCGAACGGCGAGGTCGGGGCGATAAGGAGGGTCGTGTTGTCCTTCCCGCTGACGACCGCGAACTGGATCGGGACCCCCGGCCCGGTGACCAGGATCGTGTCCGGGGTGCCGTCCCCGTTCACGTCCGCGGAGGCGGTCCGGACCAGGCCGGTGAACCCCGGGAACGGGTTCAGGGTGGTGGTCGGGGTCGGGCTGTACAGGCCGCTCGCGTTCGAGGCAAAGACTTGCGCCTGCCCGGTCAACGAGCCGCTGACGACCAGGCTCGGGCTGAGGGCCAACACCCCGACCGCCGTCTGGACCTCGACCGCCCCGATGTCCACCTTCCCGGCAAGGGTCCGGCTGAAACCGGGTCCCCGCTGGTCGTTGACCGGGGCAGTGCCGCCGAAGTTGGCGGCGGTCAGCACGGCGGTGGTCCCGGTGCCGATCGCCGGGCTGCCGGTCTGTGGGAGGAGAGTCTGGGTCGGCCCGCCGTTGCTCGCGAGCGCCCCGAGCAGGGGGTTGGCGATCGTGAACGGGGTGCCGGACACGGTCCCGCCGGTGTTCGCGACCGCGATCGAGGCGATGTTCGGCCCGGTGGCGTTGATCGTGGCCGTCCCGTTCACCTGGGTGTTGGCGACGTCCGACCCGCCGGTCGTGTTCGCCAGGATGCTGTTGGCCACGGTGAGCGTCGCGGTCTGGCTCGGAGTGACCGTGCCGACGTTGAGCGACAGGTTGTATACCGCCCCGCCCGCGGCCATGCCGGCCGTCCCGCCGGCCCCGGCGACGACGGTGTTCCCGGCGATGGTGACGTTCGTCAGGGTGACCGACCCGTTGAGGTTGAACACCCCGCCGCCGAACGCGCTCCCGCCGATCGTCCCGGCCCCGACAGAGGCGCCGCCGACGGCCGTGTTCGCGGCGATCGTGGTGTTGGCGATGGTGACGGTCCCGCCCTGGGTGAACACCGCCCCGCCCATCGCCCCCCCGCCGCCCCCGTTGCTGGTCAGGCTGCCGGGGTTCCCGCT
>JAQGHQ010000296.1 GCA_028288765.1 Gemmataceae bacterium
GCGGCCGAGACGGCCGCGCTCCCAGGTAAGACGTCCCGACGGAAGTTGTTGGCCGCCGGGATCGCGGTCGTCGTGTCTGCGGGTGTTGTGGCAACCCTCTGGTTCGGTGCGTTCCGCGGATCGAAGGACGACCTCGGGCGGTTCCAGGGGGAATGGGCGATCACGGCGAACGGCCGGTCCGACATTGGGACCATCCGCGTCGAGGGCGACCGCTGGACCTACGTCGTCGGCGGGCTGGAGCGGAAATCGTACCGGCTAACCCTCAAGCCCGAAGCGAGTCCGAAGGAGATCGACCTCGCCCAACTCGGCGAGGACGGCCGACCGGTGACATTCACCCACGGCACCGGGAAAGGGTCCGAGGTGAAGCTGCACGGGGTTTATTCCTTCGACGGCGATACAGCACGGGTAATCCTGGCCCCGGGCATCGAGCCCCGCCCACTTTCTTTCGACACCGATACCGACGCCCAGGTGTTGAACTTGACACGGGTCAAGAAGTAACCGCCCCGCGCCACAATCGAACTCCCGCAGGTTCCCCCCGATGATGTTCCTGTCCCCCTGGATGTTGCTCGGCGGCGCGGCGGTCGGGGTGCCGATCGCGCTCCACTTCTTTTACAAGGCGCGCTACAGGAAACTCCCGTGGGCCGCGATGGAGTTCCTGAAAGAGGCCATCGAGCAGACCAGCCGGCGGCTCAAGTTCCAGGAGTGGATCCTCCTCGCCCTCCGGTGTCTCGTCCTCCTTCTGCTCGCCCTCGCGCTCGCCCGGCCCGGCATCGAGTCCGCCGGGGCCACCGGCCGCGGGGAGGCCGTCGACGCCGTACTCGTGGTCGACACCTCCTTCAGCATGGGCGCCCAGGATGGCGACAAGACCCGGCTCGACCGGGCGAAGGAGGCCGCCGTCGGTGTCCTCGACTCGCTCCCGCCGAACTCGTCGGTCCAGATTTATTCGTGCTCCGACCGGGCCGAACTGCTCGGCCCGAAATCCCGCTACAACCTCGACCAGGCCCGCCAGCTCATCCCGACCATCGAGACGTGCGGGCTCGCCAGCGACTTCCTCCCCGGGCTTACCGCCGCCCTCGAGGCGGCGAACACCGGGACGGCCCCGGTCAAGGAAATCTACTTCTTCAGCGACCTCCAAAAGCTCGGCTTCGAGCGGCAACAGGGGGCGCTCCGCGACAAGTGCGAGGAGATCCGGCAAAAGGCGAACCTCGTTTTCGTCCGGTGCGGCAACGAGAACCGCAAGGTGCCGAACGTGGCCGTCACGGACGTGACCGCCGTCGGCACCATCCCGCACACCCGCACCCGCGTCCCGTTCGTTATCAGCCTGAAGAACACGGGTACCGAGCCGGTCAAGGGCCTGAAGGTCGGGCTGGAGCTGGAAGGCCGTGCGGTCGAGAGAGATGTGGTGCAGGTCGAGTTGATCGAGTCGGGACAGGTCGTCCCGGTCACTCTGACGGGCAGCCTTGAGGAGGCCGGCCCGAAGGTCCTGACCGTCCGGGTCAGTGGCGACGGCTTGCCCGGCGACAACCGGTTCGACAAGGTCATCCTGATCCGGGACGTGATCCGCGTCCTGCTGGTCGACGGCTCCCCGAACCCGCAGTCGCCGGCCGAGTCCGGGTCGCACTTCGTCCGCAACGCCCTCACCCCGGTCCCCGAGAACCGGACGGAAGAATACTACATCCGCCCGCAGGTGGTCACGGTCCCGGAGGTCAGCCCCGCGTCGCTCCAGAATATCGACGTGGTGTACCTCCTGAACGCCCCGGCCGCGACCGAATTGGACCCGCGGGCGGGTCTGCCGGCGGATTTCGTGAGCCGGCTGAAAGAGTTCGTCGCCGCCGGCGGCGGGCTCGTCATCGGGTGCGGCGATCAGGTAACGGCCGCCGACTACAACCGCGTCTTCGGGTCCGGCGGGGCCGGTCTGCTACCGTTCGACCTCGTCAACACCCCCGAGAACGCCACCGACACGAACCCGTTCACGCCGGCCCCGGAGTCGGTAGACCACCCCTCCTACCTGAGCCAGTTCCGCGACCCGCCTTACAGCTCCGCCCTCCGCGGGGTCGGGATCACGAAGCTCTTCGGCGTGCAGGAGACCGGGCCGGGCGCAACCGGCGGGCGGGTCCTGGTCCGGACTGCCGACCTCAAGCCGTTCATCGCGTCGCGGGTGGTCGGCGAGGGCGAGGTGGTGTTCGTCGGCACCTCGCTCGACGAGCGGTGGACGAACTTCCCCGGCCGCGGGTCCGATGCGTTCGTCCCGTTCACCGCGTTCACACTCGCCCACCTCACGGGGCGGAAGGTGCCCGGCGGGAACAAGACGGCCGGCGACCCGCTAGTCTGGTTCCCGCCCGAGGCCGAGGGCGCGTTCGAGCTGGTCAAGCCACCGAAGGCCGGTGAAACAGTGACTCGGCGGGCCCGACTGGACAAGGCCGAGGCCCCGACCCCCGGCGAAAAGCTGACCGTGACCGCCACCGATACCGCCGCCCCCGGCATCTACCATATCGTGCCCGAGGGCGCGCCGGACTCCAAGGGACCGGTCTATGCCGTGAACCCGGACTTGCGGGAGTCGGCAAACCTGGACGTCGCGTCGACCCCGGACCTGACCAAATGGCTCGGGTTCGAGCCGGCGGTGATCCAGGCCGGGGCGGGAACCGAGACGGCCGTGACTCAGCAGCGGGTCCGCCGGGAATGGACCGAGTGGATACTCCTGTTGGTGCTCCTGGCCCTCGTCGCGGAATCGGTCTGGGCGTGGACGTGCGGTAAGGCGTGGTGAACCAGAAACCCCTCCCCCGGCCCTTCCCCTAAGAAGGGAGGGGAGAAAAACCGACTCTGGACTCCCCCTTCCTTTCCAGGGAAGGGGGTTGGGGGGTTAGGTTCTTCGCGGATATCGGTCTGAGTAACGAACCATGACGCACCTGTTCGCAGTTTCACCCCTGTTCGCCGAGCTATCCCTGCGGGGATGGTTCCCCGTCTGGCTGGCGTTCCTTCTCGGGATCGCCGCCGTCGCGGCCGTCGGGGTGCTCTACGTCCGGGAGGCCGGGCGGCTCGGGTTCGCCCCCCGCAGCACGATGGCAATGATCCGGATCACCATTGTCGTTGTGGTCGCCTTCCTCCTACTGCGGCCCGTCTGGGTCCGCGAGTACAAGGGGGAGAAGCGGCGGCCGGTGGCGGTGCTGGTCGACGTCTCACAGAGCATGGCCAGCAAGGACCCCCGGCCCGGGGCCGGCGACCAGTGGCGGGTCGCGATCGCCTACGACTTTGTCGCCCCGGACAAGGGCATCCCGGACATGCCCATCACGTCCGTCATCGGCGACGGGAAGCTCCCGGACAAGCCCCAGCGGATCGAGGTCGCCCGGGCCGCCCTCACGAACCCGAAGCTCAGTTTCTTCGGCCGGCTGAGGGACAAAAGCGGCCCGCTCGAAGTCTCCACGTTCGGCAGCCGCCGGGCCGGGCAGGAGGGGGTCGACAACAAGTGGCTCAAGGAGCTGGCCGCGACCGAGCCCCGGACCGCCCTGTGCGACGCGGTCAACGAGCTCATCGGCCGCGACCCGAACGACCTGCCGGCGGCCGTCGTCCTGGTTACCGACGGGCGCGAGAACGCGAGCCGGGCGAGCCTCGACGACATCGCCCGCGAGTGCGCCCGGCTGAAAGTCCCGCTCCACGTCTACGGGGTCGGCAGTTCGGCGTACGGCCACGTCCAGCTCCGCGACGCGGCCGTGCCGGACGTGCTCTTCGTCGACGACCTCGTATCCGTGCCGGTCCGCTACCGGGTCAAGGGGGTGACGGACGGGCGGGCGGAGATCGTCCTGAAATACGGCGACCGGGAGGTCGCCCGGAAGGTCATCGACCCGGTCCGGGAGGGCGACGACCTGCGGGAGGTGCTTTCGTTCGTGCCCTCCAAGCAGGACGCCGAGGCCCGGAAGCAGGAGTTGACCGTTACCGTCCGGGTGACGAGCGGGGCCGGCGTGACCGCGGAGGTGCTGACGGACGAGACGACGAAGGCGGTCAAGGTGGTGGACCGGAAGCTCAAAGTGCTGCTCGTCGACTCGTTACCGCGGTTCGATTTCAAGTTCCTCCAGCGGGCACTCCTCCGGGACCGCCGGGTCGAGGCCCGGTTCTACCTCACCGAGGGCGACCGGACGACGATGAAGTCCGGTAAGCCGTGGGTGCCCGGGTTCGCGTTCGGCCGCGACGAGTTCCGCAAGGAGCTGTTCGAGTACGACCTGCTCATCCTCGGCGACGTGCCCGCCACGTTCTGGACGCCCGAGCAGCAGGAGGTCGTCAAGGACTTCGTGGCCGAGGGGGGCGGGCTGATCCACCTGGCGGGCCGGTGGCACGCCCCGGCCGGGTGGCTCAAGTCGCCGATCGCGGACGTTCTGCCGGTCGAGTTCGCGGCGGTCCGGTTCCCGATCGAGTCCCCGCAGCGGCCGACCCCGTTCCGCCCGCAGGTGGTCCCGGCCGCCGGCCGGTCAGCGGTGCTGGCACTGGAAGACGACCCGCTCGACAACGCCCGGTTGTGGCGGACACTGCCCGAGGTCTACTGGCACTACCCGGTCACGAAGCTGAAGCCGGCGGCCGAGGTGTTCCTCGCCCACCCGCGGGAGAAGCTGGCCGACGGCAAGCCGATGCCGCTGTTGGCCGGGCACTACTACGGCAAGGGGTATGTCCTGTTCGTCGGGTTCGACGAGACGTGGCGGTGGCGGCTCAACGAGGGCGACAAGTTCTTCGGCCGGTTCTGGAGCCAGGCCGTATACGTCGCCGGGGTCCCCCGGACGGTCGGGACGAAGCTCACCCAGCTGTCGCTCGACACCACCGACCCGATCCAGGGGAAGACCGGGCAGCTGTACGCCCGGCTGTTCACCAAGGACTTCCAGCCGGTGACGGCGGAGGAGATTGAGGCCCGGCTGGTGAAGGTAGACGCCGACCCGAACGACAAGGACACGAACGTCCCGGTGAAGCTGGTCGCGATCCGCGGGCCGGACAACAAGCCGACCGGGGAATACGTCGCCACCCTGCCGTTCAACCGGACCGGCCGGTTCTCGCTCAAGGTCGACCCGAACAACGGCAACCCGGCCGCCCTCGACTACCGGGTGAACCTGCCCCCGGAGCACGAACTCGCCCCCGGCGGGATGGCCGAGGGGGAGATGCGGAAGCTGGCCGAGGCGAGCGGCGGCAAGTTCTACCGCGAGGAAGACCTGGTCAAACTCGCCGACCAGGTGAAACCGCAGTACACCCCGTACTCGGTCCGGACCGAGACGGTCCTCTGGAACCGGTGGGCGTTGTTCCTGCTCGTGGGCCTGATGACGCTGGAATGGATCGTGCGGAAGCTCAACGGTTTGAGTTAATTCAGAAAGAAAACTTCACCACAGAATCACAGAGAGCACAGAGCAAACCCAAACAGGATTCACCACAGAGTCACAGAGGACACAGAGAGAAGACAAACACCGAGAAGGGAACGAGGAGAGTATGGAAGAGGAAGACGATCCACTGACCCGAGCAGTGATCGGGTCGGCGATCGAGGTTCACCGCATCCTCGGCCCGGGGCTGCTCGAATCGGTATACCAGCGGTCCCTCTGCCACGAGCTGGAGCTGAGGGGTATACCCTTCCGCCCTTTCGTCAGGCTTCCGGTCCGGTACAAGGGGCTGGAGTTGGGGAACGACCTTGTTCTCGACATCCTGGTGGAAGATCGCCTCGTACTGGAGCTGAAAGCGGTTGATACACTCGAATCGGTCCACGAGGCCCAGCTCCTGACATACCTCCGGCTGGCCGGCGTCCGACTCGGGCTGTTAATCAATTTCAACGTACGGTTCCTCAAAGACGGCGTTCGAAGACGAATTCTTTAATCGCTCCTTCTCTCTGTTTTGGTTTTGCTCTGTGCCCTCTGTGACTCTGTGGTGAATCCTGTTTGGTTTTGCTCTGTGACTCTGTGGTGAATCTTGGCCTTGCTGTGATCACCGGATAACACGATGAAGTCATTGCTCCGACAGCTCCACCGATGGCGGTTCCTGGAACGGCTGGTGCGGCTCGCCTGGGGCGGTTCGCGGTGGCTGGCTGTCGTCGCGGCCGTCCTGGGCGTCGCCTGCTTCGCCGACTGGCTGTACGACAAGCGGGCGGAAGTGCCGTTCGTTCTGCGCCTCCTCGCGACCGCCGGGCAGGCCGCCCTCGCGGCCGGTCTCGCGTACGCATTGGTCGCCCGGGCATGGGCGAAGGCGCCGCCGCTGGATCAGCTCGCCTACCTGGCCGAGAAGGCTATCCCCGAGTTCGGGCACCGGCTCGTCACCGCGCTGCAACTGAACCGCCCCGGGGCAAAGACCGCCGGGATGTCCCAGATGCTCATCGCCGAGGTGACCCGCGAAGCCGGGGAGATGGCCGCGCGCCACCGACTGACGAAGCTGATCAATTACCGCCCGGTGGGGTGGGCGGCCGGGGTCGTGCTCCCTGTCTTGCTCGCATGGGGGGGGTTCGTCGCCGCCAAACCGGACCTCGCCCTGGTCCTGCTCAGGCGGCAGGCGCTGTTGGGCGGGGAGATCCCGCGGTCGGTCCGTCTGGAGAACATCACCCCGGAGGTCTGGCCGAGCGGGGCCGAGGTCGAAATTCGTTACCGGGTGAGCGGCGAATACACCCAGGGCATGGCCGGGACGGCCTTCGTCCGCCCCGACGGCCAGCCGGCCGACGATTACCCGCTCGCCTACGAGAAGGAGAACCCGGACGGGACGGCAACATTCCTCTCGAAACTTCCACCGTCGTCGACCCCGTTCACATTCCGCGCCCGGCTGGGCGACGGCCGGACCCGCACCCCCGGGCGGGTGGATTTCGAACCACCCCCGCAGGTCCAAACCATCGACGCCACCCTGTTACTGCCGGGCTACCTCGGCGGCCGGGCGGCCCAGAAGGACGGCAAGTGGGTCACCCTGCCCTACGAGCGGCCTCAGCCGCGGGGGGAGGTGGTCAACGCCCTGCCCCTCTCGGAAATCCAGGTCGAATCGACATTCAACAAGCCGGTGGTGAAGGCGGTCCTTATCCCGATCGAGCGGGGCGATGGGAACAAGGAGGTCGACGGAAAGCGGCTCGACCCGGAAGAGCTGGCCGCGGACGGGAAGTCCGCCGAGTGGACGTTCCGGACCACGCCGAAAACGATCGGCTACCGGATCGAGCTGACCGATCCCCGCGGGTTCACCAGCCCGGCCCCCGCCCGCCGGGGGGTACGGATGCTCCCGGACGAGCCACCGGCCGTCGAATTCCGCAAGGAGTCGAACCGTAACCCCGACCCGACCGCATTCGACGGAAAGGGCGACCCGCGGATCTACGAGTGGGACTTCCCGGTGGCGTTGATCCCGTCGGCCCAGGCCGGGGAGAGCGAGACGGGGCCGATCCAGGTGATCTACTCGGCCCGGTCCGAGCTCGGGGTCGGACGGGTGAACCTCGCCTACCGGGTGGTCCCGAGGGGGGAACCGGCGGAGAACGTCCACCCCCGCGACGACCCGGGCGAGCGGTTCTACAAACGCCTCCCGCTCAGCCGGACCGCCGCGGACACAAAGAAGGTCGGCAAGTGGGTCCCCGACCTCGGTCTGTTCGAGAAGTCGTTCGTGGGCTTCGGCCGCCCGGACCGCCAGAAGGCGCAGGTCGAGTTCTACCCGGTCCCGTCATCGAACCCGGCGGCCGAGCCCGGCGAGTTGGAAGGTGGGGGTCGTTATAATTTCCAGACGAATGGGCTGAGGAAAAAGAGCCTCGACGGGTCGGAAACGAAACTCGAGGTCGGGGATACGGTTGAAATCTACGTGGAGGTGTTCGACAAGTACTCAACGTACCTGGAGGGCAAGAAGCTCCCCGCCCGCCTAGCCGGCTACACCCGGGAGGCGAAGCGGAAAACGATTGTGACCGAGGACGACGCCCGGGTCCTGATCATCCAGCGGAACGAGACCCAAAAGAAGCTCCAGGACAAGATTCGCGACATCGCAACAGACCAGGGGAACGTCTTCCAGCCGCAGAAGAGGTGAGAAAGCAGTAGGTGGTGGCGAGCGTCGGCCCGGATTTCTTGTCGGCAGGCAACCGGCCGGCCGACTCCGTGTCTCGGCTGACCGCTGGTGGGATTCGGGAAGAAGAAGGGGTGATCCGTTGGGGACGATGCACCCGTGGTGACCTGGGCAGGGAGTGTTGCCGCCTCGACAAAACGACCATCAAGCGATTGCAGGGCGCGCCTGATTTATACATCCGTATAGTTAGCGAAGACCGATTACTGCCCGCCGAGTCTTTTGAGGATCTCTTGGGGGTACTTTCGCCAACCGGATAATCTTAACCAATCTTAACCCGTTAACGTGGCGATTTTTGCTGGAAGATAACTCTGGGTCAGAAGTTCCGGTGTCGGCTATTGGAGAAAGTTGCGGCCGAGTTTTTCACAGGCTACTCCGGTCTTTTCGTTCCCTGCTGGGACATGATTCCGGCCCCAGATTTCTTCTGACGACGGGTTGATAGTACTCCGGACAGCGGTAGGAATCGATGCGAAAGGTTTGACAACCGAGATCTCCCAAGCCTGCGTAACACCCTGTAACGAGGCCTGAATTGCTGTTGCAATGGCCTGATGAGCCTTCGATACTGGACAGAATCCTCACCGGGTCGCCCCTCCCCGCGGCCCACCGCCTCAAGGAGGCCTCTATGCCCGCCGGACGTCCCTTTCGCTTTGCGGCCGCCTTGTTCCTGTCCTGGGCCATGGTCCACGTAGCCGTCTCGAAGGACCCCGACCCGGCCAAGCAGCGGGACGAGCAGAAGAAGGTCCAGGCCCGGATCGAGGAGGCCTCCCGGCGGGCCTCGTCCACCATCGACGCGATGCTCTTCCAGCGCCTCTCACCGTCGGCCGAGCAGAAGATGCTCGACGAGGTTGCCGACTCACTCCGCGGGCTCAGCCAGGACGAGATCAAGGCGATCCTCGACCACCTCGATCGGGCCGTCCAGGCCCCGGACCCGACGTCCGCCGAAAAGTCACAAAAAGAGGCTTACAAGAAGCACAAAGAGGTGGTCGCACAGCTGCGCGGCATCCTGGTCAAGCTGGACGTGATCAAGAACCTGGACGAGGCCGCCGCCCGGCTCGACCGGGCGGCCAACGACCAGCTCGCCATCAACGCCGAGACGTTGAACAACGCCACCCGGCGGGGCCGCCGGGGATCCGGGGACGCCCGCGAGGACCTGTCCGATAAGCAGGGCGCCCTCGGGGCCGAGGTCGGCGCCGTGTTCAAGCAGATCGACGCCCTTCTCCCGTTCCTCACTTCAGAGCAGAAGGAACGAGTCGAGAAGGGGGAGGTCAAGGCCCGCGGAACCAAGCTCGCGTCCGACATGACGCAGACCACCCGGACCGTCCACCAGGGCGGGTTCGACGACGCGGCCGAGCGCCAGCGGCGGCACGCCAAGGAGATGAAGGACATCGCGGCCGCCCTCCGTACCCCGCCGTCGGGTAAGCTGGAAGCCCTGAAGCAGGCGAGCGAGAAGGTGGCGAAGGCGATCGAGGCACAAAAGACGGTCAACGAGGAGACCGCCAAGAAGCCGGAGGCCCGCGACGAGGATCCCCGCCGGAACCCGGCCGAGGCGAAGCGCGAGAAGGGTAACGAGTTGGCCGTCGCCCAGACCAAGGCCGAATTCGACACCCGTGACGCCCGCAAGGCCGTCGAGCAGGCGGCCCCGGAGGTCGTCGACACGATCAAGCCGGCCGAAACGAACCAGTGGAAGGCCGAGGACAAGCTCCGGAACGCCGACCTGGACGGGGCCAAGGACCCGCAACGGAAGGCAATCGACGCCCTGAAGGCGGCCAAGGAAGAACTCGACAAGCAGATCGCGGCCGCTGAGCTGGCCCGGAAGGACCCACTCGCCGCCGCCAAGCAGGCGGCCGAGCAGATCGATGACCTCATCAAGGAACAGAAGGCCGCCGCCGCGAAGACCGAGACGGCGGAGAAAGACGCGAAGAAGATCCCGGACGCGGCCGACGCCCAGAAGGACGTCGCGAAGAAGGCGGACGAGCTGAAGAACATGCCGCTCCTGCCGAACCCGGAGGCGAAGGCGGCGCTCGACAAGGCTGCTGAGGCCACCAAGCAGGCGAAGACCGACCTCGACAACAAGAACCCCACGGACGCCAAGCCGGATCAGCAGGAGGCGATCAAGAACCTGGAGGCGGCCAAGGCCGCGCTAGACAACCAGGCCAAGATGATCGAGGACCGGCGGGCCGAGATCGCGAAGCTCGAAGAGGCGAAGAAGGATCTCGATAAACTCGCCGCGGCCGAGAAGAAGGTGGCCGACGACGCCAAGAAGGCGGCGGGCGATGAGGCGAAGACGGGTGACGACCCCAAGGCGAACAACGACCCCAAGAACCCTGCCGATCCGAAGGCGAATAACGACAAAAACCCCAACGCCGACCCGAAAAACCCGGCCGGGGACCCCAAAGCTAAGAACGATCCCAAAAACGCCGACGCGAAGAAGCAGGACACCGGCAACCTTGCGAAGCAACAGGCGGACTTGCAGCCCCCGACCAAGGAGGTCGGTGAGAAGCTGAAGGACGTGGCCCCGGACGCCGCCAAGAAGGTCGACGAGGCGGGGATGAAGCAGGAGGGGGCGAAGAACGACCTCGCCAAGAACGACCCGATGGCCGGCGCCGAAAAGGCGAAGGACGCGGCGAAGAAGCTCGACGAGGCCGCCAAGGCTGTCGACATGCAGCTCGCCGAGAAACGCGGCATGGAGGCGAACGACCAGGCCGCCCTCATGCCCAACAACGTCGACCCGATGGCCACGGCCCAGCAGCTGGCGAAGGCGGTCGAACAGGCGAACAAGGCCGCCGAAAAGGCCGACGAGGCCGCCAAGGCGGCCAACCAGCAGCCAATGGACGGCAAACAGCCCATGGCCGGGATGCAGCCGATGGACGGCAAACAGCCGATGGGCGATAAGCAGCCCATGAACGGTATGCCGAACATCACCGACCTCCAGAAGCAGGTCGCCAAGCAGGCCGCCGATTTGAAGCAAGAGGACGCCGCCAAGGCCGCCGACGAGGCCGCCAAGGCACTGGAGAAGGGGGATCTCCCGGCCGCCGTCCAGAACCAGCAAAAGGCGCTCGACGCTCTCAATAAGGCCGCGATGGCCCAACCGATGGACGGCAAGCCGATGGCGGGCATGCCGAAGGACGGTCAGCCCAAGGAGGGTCAGCCGATGGGCGGAATGCCCAAAGAAGGCCAGCCGAAAGAAGGCCAGCCGATGGGCGGAATGCCGATGGGCATGGGCATGCAGCCGATGAACGCCCAGACGCCGGGCGAGCTGGCGAAGACCCAGGAGAAGTTGATCGATGCGACCAAGGCTCTTCAACAGTCGCAACAGGCGACGAACGCCGCCAAGGCCGCGCTCGCCCAGGCCCAGGCGAACGCCCCGATGGCCATCCAGCCACAGCTGAACCAGGCGAACGAGGCCCTGAACGCGGCCGGCGAACAGCTCGGTATGGGTCAACCGAGTCAGGCCGGGATGAACCAGATGGACGCCGCGAACTCCCTGCAACAGGCCCTGAACGCCCTCAACGCCGCCGCGATGGCAAACGGTCAGATGGGCACCCAACCCGGCCAGACCCCGATGGCCAACGCCGGGATGCAGCCCGGCATGGGCATGCAACCCGGGATGGGAATGCAGCCCGGGATGGGAACGGGTATGGCCAAGGGGATGCAACCCGGGATGGGTCAGCAGCCGAACCCCGGCCAGCCGAACAACACCGCCCAGTCCGAAGGTGACAAGGACGGCCCGGAGAAGCTCAAGAACGCGGCCTCGTCGAGCAACGGCCAGACCGGCGATGGCGGGTTCATCCATCTGCGGAAGCGGGAGCGGGGCAACGTCCAGCAAAACGCCGAAGCACAGTTCCCTGCCGAGTTCCGGGAGTTGATCAAGCAGTACAATATCAACATCAAGAACAACAAGCCGGCGATGCCGGCTGCCCCGGGCGGCCGCTGATGCCCGCCGGCCAATGTGCTAACCCCCGGGCCCGGAGGCTGATCCCTCTCAGCCCCCGGGTCCTTTGTTCGTAGAGCGGCAGGTGACTACTGCCCCACGAAATAGAGTCTGTCGGGCTTGAGCTCTTGTGGCCCAGGTTATCTGACCTGTGGCACAACAACTCGGCTGGTTGGGTTCCACCTGCCGCCCACCTGACCGGTTGTCTTGCCAACGTCGACCGTGCGGTTTCAGCCGGAGGCTATCTCATGCGTTTCGCCGTCGCCGCCACCGCCTTACTCCTGTTCGCCGTCCCGGGCACCCCAGCTGCTGTGCAGCCGCCCGACCCGGCCCCCGCAGCGGGGCCGGACAAGGACAAGGTGAAGATGGACGAGCAGACGAAGGCGGCGGTGGACAAGGCTCTGAAGTGGCTGAAGGACCAGCAGGCCACGGACGGCTCGTGGGGGAACACCGCGATCACCTCGTTCGGACTGCTCGCGTTCATGGCGAACGGGCACGTCCCGAACCAGGGGGCGTACGGGCCGGAGGTGTCGAAGGGGGTCCGATACCTGCTCGCCTGCGCCCGGGACGACGGCTACCTCGTCGGCCCGCGGGGCGGGAACATGTATTGCCACGGGATGGCGACCCTCGCCCTCACCCAGGTGTTCGGGATGACCGGGGACGAGGACGTCAAGAAGGTACTCAAGAAGGCGGTCGATCTGATCGTCCGGACGCAGAACTTCGAGGGCGGATGGCGGTACGACCCGACCCCGACGGGGGCGGACATCTCGGTCACAATCATGCAGGTGATGGCCCTCCGGGGGGCCAAGGACAGCGGGCTGCACGTCCCGGACAAGTGCATGGCCGCCGCGGTGAAGTATATCAACCGGTGTTACGACGCCGGGTCGGGTGGGTACCGGTACCAGACCCACGGCGGCCCTCCCGGGTACGCCCGGACCGCCGCCGGGGTGTGCGTGCTCCAATTGAGCGGTGAGTACGATGCGGACGAGATCAAAAAGGCCGTCAAGTATATGCAAAAGACCGGCGACGACCGCCAACACTATTGGTACGGGCACTACTACGCGGCCCACGCCTTGAATCAGGTCGGCGGGGAGGTATGGGAGAGCTACTACGAGCGGATGAAGACCACGCTCCTGCCGCGGCAAAAGGCGAGCGGGGAGTGGCACGAGCCGCGGCTCGAACCCGGGTACGGGCCGGCCTACCAGACCGCCATTGCCGTGCTCATCCTCAGCGTCCCGACGCACTACCTGCCGATCTACCAGAGATGAATCGGCGTTGACCGGGGCGCGACCAGGGGGGGGCGTTGATGGGAACGGGCCCAATGCCTCACGAAACGAGTTAGTCGCGCGGGCCGTGGGGGTCGGTCCGGGCCACCCGCGGGGAATAGCCCCTCAGGTATCCCTCGATGTGCTCGTGCATGTCCGCCGGGTCGAAGCCGCAAGTCTGCATCTCGGCGATCGCGCGATCCGCAGGCCAGTGGTGGAACTCCATCCGGAAGATCGCACACATCGTCCCGGTCCGGTGGATCCCGGCGAAGCAGTGGACGAGGACCGGGTAGTTGGACCGGTCGTCCATCACCCGCAGGAACTCCCGGACCGCTTCCTCCGCCGGGATTTCACCCTTTTCGTCCGGCCCCCACACCCTGGGAATGATCCGGACGTGGTTGAGTCCGCGGGCGGCGCAGGTGGTCTTCTCCCACTCGTCCGGGTACGGCGCGCCCGACTGGCGGACGGTCCGGAGCGTGACCACCGTCTTGATCTGGTAGTCGTGGAGCACCCGCTCGAACCCGGCCGGGGAGAGCTGGCCGCTGCGGTAGAGGACCCCGTCCTCGACCACCCGAAAGTTCCGCAGGTGGGTCTGCCGGTGGGCCGAGTAGAGGAGTGGGACGGCGACCACCAGGGCGACGACCACCGCGCCGAGAAACTTCCGCCAGGTACGCTTCATTAGCACCCTCCCAGGCCCCGGCCGCCGGCCGGGTGGCAAACTCTAACAGCGGGGAGGGTCCTGGGAAAGGCCGACCGGCCGGCGCGGGGAAAACGCTCCCCGACCCGATGGTCTGACTGTACCGGCGGCGAGAGTCAGACCGCCAGTTCCTTCGACGTGTTTGTCGAGCGACCCGGGCGGACCCGCCGCCACGCCGCCCCGGCCCAGCGGAGCATTACCCCCCCGCCCGGCTCGACCGAGGGCGGCTCGTGCCCGGTCAGGTTCGGCCGGAACACCATGAGCAGGACGAGCGGGAGATACCACAGCACGTAGACCCCGCCCCGGTCGGCGTGCCAGAACTGGACCCCGATCAGCACCGCGGCCGACAGGGCGACGAGGTGCGACAGGTTCTTCGGCGACGGCCAGACGGTGATCGCCGCGAGGAAGGCGACGAACAGCACGAAAATCGGCAACCGGTACGCCCCGTGGACGCCGGTCCACAGGCTCTCCGCCTGCGGTCGCTTCCACGGGAGCCACTCGGCCACGGTGGCCGAGGTCAGCCCGGACGTGAGCCACCCGCCCGACCACAGTGCCACCGCCATCATCCCGAGGCTGACCGCGAGGGCGGAGGCGAACGACAGGGCGAACCGCCACCCCCCGCGGCGGGCGTAGAACCCGGTCCACAGCGGGAACAAGAGCAGGGGAACGAACGCGCTCCCGGCCGCCAGCCCGAGCAACCACCCGCTCACCACCGGCCGGCGGTAGCAGAACACCGCCCAGGTAACGAACGCGGCCGGCCAGACGAGGTGGAACTGGCCGATGTGGAACGCTGTGTAGGGCAGCAGCAGGTAGAGGGTGCCGAGGGCCATCCCGGCGGTCGGGTCCTGGAAGTGACGCAGCCCGATCATGAAGAGCCCGAGCGCGACCGCGAGGTGACAGGCCGTGGCCAGCGCCCGTTCGACCCAGAACCGAACATCGGCGGGGGACGCCCCCGGCCCGACCCCGTCCTGCGTCTGCTGGACCACCGCCGTCGCCCCGTTCTGGAACTGTTCGATCGGGATCGGGCGGGAACCGACGGGCCCGGATACGACCGGGTCGCCTGTCCGGCGGATCGCCACCGCGGTCAGGCAGAAGAAGAGCGCCAGCCCGAGCCAGGCGAGCCCGGGCGTGTTGAGGTTCGGGTTTGCAACCGGCCGGCGGACCAGGGCCAGGTCGACAATCGCCCGGACGAGCCAGTAACCCGACCCGGCCAACAACCAGGTGTACGCGAAAATGAGTTCCCGCTGCCCACGGGCGGTCTGCCACACCGCTTCGGGCGAATCGGCCGTGTTGGCGGCGAGTAGGGTGTGCGCTTCCTGAAGAAGGAGGAAGCCCGGGGTGAGCAGGAACAACGTCAGAAGATCCAGATTCCGGATGGAGAAGACCCGGCCGAACTGGAAGAAGAGAGCAACAGTGAGAATGAGCGAAAAGTAAAACCAGGTTGCGGCGTTCGGGAGATTGAAGTCGAGAAAGATGGATGGTTCCACGGGCACAGTCCCCGGATACCCTCTTCCCGGTTGTGCGAGTCACAAGCCGGGGCGCCGGTCAACCCGTCGCAGTACCGAAAAGCCTGTCTGGGGCGCGAGAACCGTCATTTGGGATACGACCAACCCGAGCTCTCGTCAAGTGGCCGGGCAGTCGCGAGCCGCCTGACTCGGGCCGCGATTCCCATCCTGCCTCGGGAACAACGGGTCAAGGTTGAGACCATAACTTCCGATTGACAGGAGAGTACACGACGGGGTACCCCCCCGTCACCCTAAGAGAGACCGACCGGCAGGGAAGCCATGGCCTCCACCACAATCGTCGGCGGTTGCGGGCACGTCGGGCTGCCCCTCGGGATCGCTCTGGCGAACGCCGGGGCCGATGTCACCCTCTACGACACCCACCCGGAGCGGGTCGACGAGGTCGCGGCCGGCAAGATGCCGTTCCTCGAGTGGGGCGCGGACTCGGAACTCGCGCGCGCGATCGGCTCGGGCCGGCTCCGGGCAACGACCGACCCCGCCTCCATTTCCAGCGCCGAGGTCGTGATCGTCACCATCGGGACCCCGGTGGACGAGTTCCTCGACCCGAAGGTCCGGATGTTCGACCGGGCTATCCGCAGCCTCCACCCCCATTTCCGGGCCGGACAGCTGTTGGTGTTGCGGAGCACCGTGTTCCCCGGCATGACCGATCGGCTGATCAACTGGTTCCGCCAGGAAGGACCGGCACTGGACGTCGCGTTCTGTCCGGAGAGGATCGCACAGGGGTACGCGCTGAAGGAACTGGCCGAGCTACCGCAAATCGTGAGCGGGTCGTCGCCAGCCGCACTCAACCGGGCCAAGGTCCTGTTCCAGCTGCTCACCCCGGACCTCGTCGAACTCCCACCGCTCGAAGCCGAACTGGCCAAGCTGTTCGCCAACACCTTCCGGTACATCAACTTTGCCGTCTCGAACCAGCTGTACCTGATCGCGCAGAAGTTCGACGCCGACTTCGGCCGCATTCACGCGGCGGTGACCCACAAATACCCGCGGCTGGCCGGGTTCCCGAAAGCCGGGTTCGCAGGCGGGCCGTGCCTGCTCAAGGACACGATGCAGCTCGCCGGGTTCAACCACAACTCCTTCCCGATCGGCCAGGCGGCGATGATGGTGAACGAGGGGCTGCCGTCCGCCCTGGTCGAGCGGGTCAAGGCGACCCGCGACCTATCCCGCGACTGTGCGGCCATCCTCGGGATGGCGTTTAAGGGCAACTGCGACGACCACCGGGACTCGCTCGCTTACAAGCTCCGGAAGATCCTTACTCTGGAATGCCGCGAGGTCGTCTGCACCGACCCGTACATCGCCGACCCGTCGTTCGTCCCGCTGGAAGTCGCCCTCGCGAAGGCCGACGTGATTTTCGTCGGGGCGTGCCACAACGAGTACCGGACGCTCCGGCCTCGGCAGCCGGTGATCGACGTGTTCGACTTCCTCCCGAAGGCGGCGCTGCCGGCGCTCCGCAAGGCCGGGTGATCCCGGATCCCCATCACCCTACCACCCCACCCGATATGAAGATTCTGGTAACCGGCGCCGCAGGGTTCATCGGCACCTACCTCGTGAAGGAACTCCTTTCCCACGGGCACGAGGTGGTCGGGGTCGACAACTACTCGAAGTACGGCCCGATCCGCCAGGACTGCGACGGCCACCCGCGATACCAGCTCGTGGTCGGGGACGCCAAGGACCCGGCCGTCCTCAAGCCGCTGCTCGCGGACTGCGACCACTTCGTCGCCGGGGCGGCAATGATCGGCGGGATCTCGTACTTCCACACCTACGCCTACGACCTGCTCGCCGAGAACGAACGGCTGACCGCCGCCGCGTTCGATGCCGCCATCCACGCCTACAAGACTGGCCGGCTGCGGAAGGTCACACTGATCTCGTCATCAATGGTGTTCGAGAACGCCCTCACCTTCCCGTCCAAAGAGGGCGACCAGCGGGCATGTCCGCCCCCGTCGTCGACCTACGGGTTCCAGAAGCTCGCGGCCGAATACTTCGCCCAGGGGGCGTACGAGCAGTACGGGCTCCCGTATACCATTGCACGACCGTTCAACTGCGTCGGGATCGGTGAACGGCGTGCTCGCGGGGAGGACGAGATTTTCTCCGGGAACGTGAAGCTCGCGATGAGCCACGTCGTCCCGGACCTCGTGCAAAAGGTTCTCAAGGGGCAAGACCCTCTGTTCATCCTCGGCAGCGGCCGGCAGGTCCGCCACTACACCTACGGGGGTGACCTCGCCCGCGGCATTCGGCTGTGCGTCCAGCACCCGAACGCCCTGAACGAGGACTTCAACCTGTCGACCGCCCAGTCCACCACGGTCCTCGAACTGGCCGAGCTGATCTGGGCGAAGATCCACGGCGGCGCGAAGCCGTTCCGGTACACGACAGACCAGGCGTTCCGGTACGACGTCCAGTGCCGCATCCCGGACGTGGCCAAGGCGACCCGGCTGCTCGGGTTCGAGGCGAACACGACCCTCAACGAGATCCTCGATGAGGTGATCCCCTGGATCGCCGAGCAAGTCCAATTAGGGGTGATCTGATGACCCCCGAGCCTCTCTCCCTGATCGTCCCGGTGTACAACGAGGCCGATAACTTTCCGAAGCTTGTCCGGGAAGTGGAGGGCCACGTCCCCCGGCCGTTCACGCTGTATACCGTCTACGACTTCGACGCCGACACTACCCTCCCGGTGGCCCGGGAACTGGCCGCCAGCCGGCCCTGGCTGCGACTCGTCAAGAACGAGGGGAAGGGCGTGGTCGGCGCCCTGCGGACCGGGTTCCGGGCGGTCGGCCGCGGCCCGGCCCTGGTGGTCATGGCCGATCTGTCCGACGACCTGTCCGGCGTCCCGCGGATGTTGGACCTCTACCGCCGCGGGGCCCGGGTTGTATGCCCGAGCCGGTATTGCGCCCGCGGCCGGCAGATCGGCGGGCCGTGGCTCAAGAAGACAATGAGCCGGCTCGCCGGGATGACGTTGAACCTGATCGTGCGGTTCCCGACCCGGGACGCGACGAACAACTTCCGGCTCTATGATGCTGCCCTGGTAAACGAGCTGGGCGTCGAGAGTTCCGGCGGGTTCGAACTGGCCCTGGAACTGACGGCCAAGGCGTTCCGTCGTGGGGTCAAGATCGCCGAGGTCCCGACTACCTGGCGGGACCGGGTTGCCGGGGAGTCGCGGTTCAAGTTCCGCAAATGGCTCCCGAAGTACGCCTACTGGTACGCCCGGGCCGTCCTGGCCGGGGTCGAGCGGAAGCTCGGGCTGAGCCCGTCGGAGTCCCCGACGAATCCCACGAGGGTAGCTCCCACCCGACCCGGGGTTGCGGCGTAGGAGGACGGGTCGTGCTCGCTTTGCGCCGTTTGCTCCTCCCGCCTCCGGGCGGAATCCGCCCTCGCCTCCCGCTGCCGGCGACCCCCGCCGGCCGGGTCGTCCTACTGGTATACGTCGCCTCGGCAGCACTTCTGCTGTCCTTTGTCGCCCGCCACGTCTCGCGGGTCCCCTTCAACGACGAGTACGGGAACTTTCATTTTTTCTTCGGGACCGCGTGCTGGCGGCCCGCGATGTACTGGGGCCAGCACAACGAACATCGGATTCCGCTTCCGCGGGTGGTGTACGTCGCGGCGGTACGGCTGACCGGGCTCGACTTCCGGGCCCCGGTGTTCGTGAACGCCGCCCTGTTGGGGTTCGCCGCCGCATACCTCCTCCGGGTGGTCCACCGGGTCCGCGGCCGGTTTTCGTACTCCGACGCGTTCATCCCGTTGACCGTCCTCGGGCTCGGCGGGTGGGAGAACCTGATCTGGGGGTTTCAGCTTCAGTTCGTGCTCTCGACGACCTTCATCCTCGGCTTCCTCGGACAGGTGGTAGTCCCCGGGTTCGTTGCGTCAACGCCCCGGGTTGCCGCCGCGGGGGTGCTCCTCACGCTCATGCCCCTCTGTGGGGCAAACGGGGTCGCGGTCGTACCGGCCCTCGGGCTGTACCTTCTCTACGTCGGCGGACGAAACATCCTGTCCGCCGACCGAACACTCCTCCGGCCGGGGATCGTGGCGGTGCTGGGCGGGGTCGCGGGCCTGGCCCTGCTCGCGGCGTACTTCCACGACCTCCGGAAGGTAGGCCACCACCCGCCGCCGCCGAACCCGGAGGCGGTGGTCTATGCGGCGGTCAACTTCCTCGGTCTGGGGATGGGGCCGGTCACGCACCTGCTCCACTCCCCCGGCTACGACCGGGTCACCGCCGTCGGGGCGGGGGTGCTCGGGCTCGTCGCGGTGACCGGGGTCCTCCTCGGGCGGGCGGTCCGCGGTCCCGGCGACCGCCCACGGGCGGTCGGGATCGGGTGCGTCCTCGGCGGGCTCATTTGCCTGGCCGGTGGGCTCGCCTACGGCCGGGCCGGGTACGGTAACATCATGGGGGCGAGCCGGTACATCACCCTGGCGATGCCGATCCCGATCACCGCCTATTTCGCCTGGGTCTCATTCGGGCAAGGCAGGGGCGGAAGGGTCGTCCCGGTCGCGCTGTTCGCCGCGTCCCTCCTTTTCCTGGTCCCGAACACCCGTTATGCCTTCCAGGCCGGCCTCTTCCACGCGGCCCGGTTGAAGAAGGTCGAGTTCGAAATCAAGGACGGGGTGCCGCTCGGGTTCATCGCGGACGGAAACCGGACCATCCACCCCGGGCCGCCGGACTGGTTCCGGTCGTCACTCGGGCACCTCCGGGACGCGGGGGTCAAGCCGTTCGCCGCCGTCCGCCCGGACCCGCCACTCGCGACCGACCCCGTCCCGGTCCGCGTCCTCCGGGTCGAGGGAATGACCGCGGCAGAGGATGGCTCGTTCCGGGTCACCGGGGACCTCGGAACGGTCGTATTCGCGATACCCTGCCGGCGGCACGTCTTCGGGCTTGCCCTTACGTACGAGGCCGAGGTGGAACACGGGAGGGCTCTCCTGTCGATGACGAGCTGGGACTTCGACGGCCACGCGCCCCCGCGCGACGGGCGTGGGGTCCTTGACCAGTTGATGGTCACGGACGGCCCGGTCACTACCCGCATCTTCGTCGACCGGGAGGTCGACACCCTCCGGATCGATATCGCCACCTTTGGGACGAAGGTCCGCATCCACGGCCTCGCGATCCTCTCCCGCACGGACTGACCTCTCCCAACCGCGGGCCGTTTCCGTGTAATGACGGTGTCATTCACGGAGACGGACGGCCATGCGGATCCTGCTCACCAACGACGACGGCATCTACGCCCCCGGCCTGCGGGCCCTTCGCCACGAGCTCCTGAAGCTCGGGGCGGTCACGGTCGTCGCCCCGGCGACGGAGCAGAGCGCGGCCGGGCACTCGGTCACGCTGCTCAACCCGCTCCTGGTGAGTGAGGTGTTCGAGGACGATGGAAAAACATTCATCGGGTGGGCAGTGGAGGGGCGGCCCGCGGACTGTGTGAAACTCGCCCTTCTCGAACTCCTGCCCGACACCCCGGACGTGATCGTCAGCGGGATGAACGCGGGGTCGAACGCCGGGATCAACGTGGTCTACTCCGGGACCGTGGCCGCGGCGGTGGAGGGGGCGTTCTTCCACCGCACCTCGATCGCCGTCTCGCTCGAATACGACAAGAAGATCTACGACTTCGCCACCGGGGCCAGGTACGCCCGGCAGGTGATCGAACAGATCCTCGCCCGCAAACCGGCTGACGGGAGCCTCTTCAACGTGAACATCCCCGTCCTGGAACGCGGGCCGATCCGCGGGGTGAAGGTCCTCCCACAGAACGTCACCCCGTACCAGGAGCAGTTCGACCGGCGGGTGAACCCCCGCGGCCGGACCTACTTCTGGACGACCCCCGCCTTCCGGTGCCCGGAGCCGCACCCGGAAACGGATGTCACGGCCCTGGAGGAGGGCTACATCACCGTCACACCACTCAAGTTCGATCTGACCGACCACGCCCGTCTGACGGAGATCCAGAATTGGGGCTGGGAGCTCAGGTGACACGGGGCAATCCCCACCCGGAGCGACCTCGAATGCGGCGGGCTTGGCCTGTTACGATTACTCTTCCGTCAGCCGCTTCCGGCGGAGCATGTGGTGGTAGTGCTGGGCGAACCGGTGGGCCTCGTCGCGGACGTACTGTAGCAGCCTCAGAGCGGCCGAATGTCGGCTGAGCTTGATCGGCTCGGCTTCCCCGGGGCGGTAGATTTCTTCCTCCTGCTTGGCCAGCGAGATCACGCACGGCGGCTCGATCCCTAGCGCCCGGAACGCATCCAGCGCGGCGTTCAACTGCCCCTTCCCGCCGTCGATCAGGAGGACGTCGGGGAAGACCTCGTCCTCCTCCTTCAGCCGGCGAAACCGCCGGCTCACCACTTCGCGCATCGACGCGAAATCGTCCACCCCCTCCACGGTCTTGACCTTGAACCGTCGGTAGCCCGGCTTGAACGGGAGCCCGTCGAGGAACGATACGAGCGACGCGACCGTGTCCGTCCCCCCGAGGTGGGCGATGTCGACGCCCTCGATCGTCCTGGGCGTCTTCGCCAGGCCGAGGACCTTTCGCAGGCCGAGGAGCCCCTTCTTCGGGTCGATCGGGAACACTTCCGGCTGTACGTCCTTGTCCTTGTCGCCGCGCAGGTCGAGGTTCTGGAGGGCGGCAATCTCGTCGCGGAGCCGGCGGGCCTTCTCGAAATTCAGGGCCCCGCTGGCGGCGTGCATTTCTTTTTCCATCCGCCGGATCAGCTTCCCCTTCTTCCCTTCCAGGACGAAGATCAGGTTCTTCACCTGGCGCCGGTAGTCCTCCCGGCTCACCCGGAAGTTACAGGGGGCGGTGCACCGGCGGATACTGTGCAAAAGGCAGGGGCGGAACCACCGCCACCGGTCCTCGGTCGACTTGATGTCGAGGGCGCAGGTGCGAAACTGGAACACCCGCTGGAGGACGTTCACCGCCGCCTTCAGACTCCCGGCGCTGGTGAACGGGCCGTACAACCGGACCCCCTTCCGCCGCGGGGAGCGGGTAATCTCGACCCGGGGGAACTCTTCGCGGGTGCGGATTTGCAGATAAGGGAAGGTCTTGTCGTCCTTGAGCCCCTTGTTGTAGCGCGGGCGGAGGTCCTTGATCATCCGGGCCTCGACGAGCATCGCGGCGATCTCGTCGTCGGTGGTGATGAAGTCGGTGTCGGCGATCAGGCCGATCCAGTCGCGGACCCGGACATCGACGGCCGCTTCCTTCGAGAAGTACGTGGAGGCACGGCTTCGGAGGTTCTTCGCCTTGCCGACGTAGATCACGTTCCCCGCGGCGTCCTTCATGAGGTAGACGCCGGAGGTGGTGGGGAAGGTCTTGACCTTCTCGGCGGGCGGGAGGCTGCCGGACTCGGCGGTCGGAGCGGGGTCGGGCATGAGAGGGTTCCGCGAACGGCCGAGGCCGCAGGTTCACAGGTACCCTCATTATAACCGGCAGAGGCCGTCTTTCCCTTCACGAGCTCAACGTACTTCCGGCGGCGGTACGACGTCCGGGTAGTACGTGGTCAGGCACGCCCGGCAAATCCCGTGACTAACCCGGGGCAACCGGGGTGTGGCGGCCTCCCACTCGCCGGTCGGGGTACGGACCTTCCGGCAGTGGCAGCACACCATGGCCACGTCATGCACCGGACGGTAGTCAGCAACCAAGGTTCCGGACATGGGAACCCCTCTGCTCGATCGGAGTTTACGAATTCGCGCCACGGGGGGAACACTGACACTTCCCCGGAAAACCCACCGTTGATCCCACAATCCAGCGATTTCGGGGTGCTATGCGCTGCTATTAGCGTGCCGAGCACGAGCCGAACAGGCTCGATGGCGCCACACGACCTGAACTCGTCACGGGGCGGATTCAAGGAGTTCCGACGACCACCCACCATCGAATGCTGAGCGCGTCCGCCCGCCAAAACCACCTGGGAAGGGGACGGGTATGCGACGGAGGCTGAATCCTGCTCTCGTCGAACCGCTCGTGCCGATGGCCGGCTGTCTCCTCCTCACCAGGGTCGGCCGCGTCCGCCACACGGCCCAGATGTCCCGTGACGGAATCACTTGCGGAACGTGGGGACGGCGTTGAGCAACTCTCACGACTTCTACCAGCGGTTCCCGGCCGCGACGTACCCGAACCCGAACCTGCCGCCCGAGCGGCTGAGCTGGCTGTTCGAGCTGGACCTGTTCGTCCACGCCTGGATGGACCCGGACTGGACGGCGCACCGGACCGAGCCCTGGGATGCGGACGAAAACCTGAAACTTCTCCGCCAGCCGATGCCCCTGTACGTCTGCCCGGCCGCGGCACGCCCGACGACCGCCGACGGGTTCGCCGTCACCAGCTACGTCGGGGTAACCGGGGTCGGACTCGACGCGGCGACCGTGCCCGGGGGCGACCCGCGGGCGGGCCTGTTCGGGTACGACCGGGTGACCGCGTTGCCCGACGTTCGCGACGGCCCCGGGATGATGATTGCGGTGGTCGAAACGGATCGTGATCCTGGCCCGTGGATGGCCGGCGGGCGGCCCACCGCCCGGCCGTTCGACCCGGGCGGCCCGAGGGCGATCGGCCAGGAAGGTCAGTTCGGGGGGCTTCACGTTAACGGAGTGAACGTTCTGTTCGTGGACGGATCCGTGCGCTTCCTTCGCGATACGGTCAACGGGAACACCCTGGCGGCCCTCTTCATCATCGCGGGCGGGGATCACCCCGGGCTGTTCGGGAACGACTAACCGGCCGCGGCATAGCCGGCCTGCGCCGTGGCCGTCACCGTGGGGACGGTGCCCGCCCCTCCGCCGGCCCCCGGGCCGGGTTCGGCCCGGGCTTCAGGTCAAACCACCGGACCTTGTTCTCGTCCCCTTCGTGTACCACCAGTCCCCGGCCGTCGGCCGTGAAGAAGAACAGCGGCGCCCCCTCCCGGGTCGGGAACGTGGCCCGCCCGACCAGCCGACCGTTGGCCGTCTCGACCACGTCGAGCCAGATCTTCCCGTCGGGCCGGGGCCGGCGGAGGGCGGCACACAGTCGACCGTCGGCCGAGACGACCGTCGGTAACCCCCGGATGTACTCCACGGTGAACTCCCAGACCACGTTCCCGGTTTTCCCGTCGTAGACCGCCGGAAACAGCGGCGCGGGGGCTCCGGCCCGCTGGAGCAACCCGATCCGAGACCCATCGGCCGAGATGTTCAGCCCGCGGAGCTTGAGCGCGGGCGGGACAGGTCCAGTCCCCCACGCCGGTCCCGGGTCTCCGGACGGGAGGTCGAACCACCGGTGCTTGCCGTCCGTCGCGGCCAGCAGCACCCGGCCGCTGTCGGCGGTGAACGCGGCCGAGTACGCCGGCCAGTCGACTGTCACCAGTGGCTTCCCGGTCGCCCGTTCGACCACCTTCGTCCCGGCCCCGGCGATGGCCGCGTACCGCCCGTCCGGGGATAGCCACACCGCCCTCGGGTCCTTCCCATCCTTCTCCGCGGGCGGAAGCGAGAGCGGGTCGGCCGGCTTCCCGGCCTTCAGGTCCCAGACCGCGACGGCCGGGTCTGTCATCCCACGGAATCCCAACCGGCCCTGCGAGAGGACGTACAGGCTCCCGGCCGTGTCCCTCTTCCACCCGGTCGGGCCGGCCGCGACCTTGGCCCCGGTGTCGGCGTCGAGGATCGTCACCGCGTCCCCGCCCGGGCGGGCGATGACCACCCGCCGGGTCTCCGGGTCGTAGACGAACGTCGTGCCCGACGGGCCCCCGCCGGTCGCGGTCGCCCACCGCTCGGGCAGGACCGGAACGGGCGGGTCGGGGTCCGGGGTCGGGTAGACGGCCAGCTGCTTGCCCCCCCGGAAGAACACCGCCAGCTCCTTCCCGTCCGGTGAGAACCGGGCCTGGCCCTGGTCCTGGTGGCTCTCCGGAGGGTGGGTGATCCGGGCCACCGGCCGCCACCGGTCCATCGCAACCAGATCGATGTGCTGCGGGAGGCCTCCTTCCCAGACGGCGACCGCTGCCATCCGGCCGTCCGGGGACAGGGTGAACCCGAGCTCCGGGGTGTAGCCGCTCAGGTTCAGTTGGGCAAGGAACCGGCCGGTCTCCCCGTCGAGCAGGACGACCGCGCCCGGCGCGTTCCCGTATGGGCCGTGGACCACCACTCGCTTTCCGTCCGATGACACCGCCAGGACCCGGTGGTGCTCGCCGCCGAGGTCCCAGCTCCGCTCCACCCAGCAAAACGGGAGGCTGTACCACGTTGCCTTCCCGGACCCGTCCAGGACGAACATCCGATGTCCGTCTTTGGTGAACGCGACGTTCCCGGGCGATCCCCGCCACTCGGCAGCGAGCCTGACCGTACCGTTGCTCGTGTCCATAACCCGGAGCGGGCCGGGGACGTTCCCGAGTTCCCGCCGGGCGGCGATGCTGCATTGCCCGCTCGGGGACACCGCCCAGGTGCACCCGGCGTGCCCGCGCGCCCCGTCCGGGAGCGCGGGGAGCGCGGGAAACTTCCAGTCGGCCTCTCGCTTCCCGGTCCGGGCCGTCCAGGTAACCGGCGGGCCGTCGAACCCGGCAGACAGCACCTTGTCCCCCCACACCCCGACCCAGTCCACCCCGCCGAGGCCCTTGTGGCCGTCGAATACCGGCCCGGCCGCCCCGGTCTTGGCGTCGAAGGTCAGGACTGTTCCGGCCGCCCCGCCAGAGAGGACGAGGGTTTTCCCGTCCGGGGTGTAGAGCGGCGCCTGGGGCCGGGCGAGGGCCTGGAGGGCAGCGGGTGTCTTCACCATCCATCGGGGCTGGATAATGGGAACGTCCGGGAGGGCCGATCGAAGCCCCGGTCGGGACTCGACGGGGGCAAACCACGGGGTCGACGTCTCGGGAAACGGGGCCGCCGGGGGCGGGATCGGGGTTTCGTCCGGGACCGACGGGACATCGTCCCGCAGGGCGTAATAAACCAGCTCCTTCCGCCCGGGGATGTGGACGGCGAGCACCCGACCGTCGTTCGATACCGCAGTCGTGCCGATATCGCCTGGGCCAATCGCCAGTGGGGTATGGACCAGCACCACCCCGGTCCGGGCATCGGTGACCTGGATCGCTGCTTGCGGTCGGTCCGGCCCGGACACAAGGCCCACGACCCACCGGCCGTCGTCCGTCAGCACCGTCCGGCCGGGAGTGAAGACGGGCCCGAGTTCGCGGAGCGGCTGCCCCGTCCGGGCGTCGGTCAGGTAGTACCCGGGCGGCTTCCCGGGGAACTCGATCCACAGGACGGCCAGCGAACCGTCGGCCGACAGCCCGGAGAGCCGGTCCGATACCGCCCCATTGCCGGAGGGGAACCGCCACCCGACTTCCGTATGTCCGTCCCACGCCTGGAACCACTCCACCTCCCCGGTCGCCCCGGCCACCAGTACCCGGTCGCCGGAGAACCGGGCTGAGCCGCGCCCGCCGAGAAAGGCGCCGGACTTGGCCGGCTGCTTCTGCCCCACCTCACTCAGGCGGTACGGGGCCGGGTAGTGAACAGGGTGGCTGGTCTTCCCGTTGTCGGCGGTAAAGCGGTCGATCTTCTCGATCTTCCCGTAGTTGGCGGCGAAGACGTACCGGCCGTCCGGGGAAAACGTGCACCAGTCCGGCCCGCTGCCGCGGGGTCCTGGCGGGGCGAGTATTCCCTTGATCGGGTCGTTCAGTCGGGTTCCGGTCCGCACTTGCCAGGCGGTCGGGGCGGGGAGCGGGTGCCCGTACACCCAGACCTCATCCGGGGAGAAGGACCTGACCCGCTCGTCCTCGTCCGGGGGGAAGGGCAAGGCCCCGGCGGTCTCGGTCGGGGCGAAGGACCAGACCCGAGCGGCCTCGGTCGGCAGGCCCGGACCACGGAGGGTGGCAACCGTGGCCCCGCTCTTGGCGTCGAACGTCTCGATCCGGTCACTCCGCTGGGCAAGGACTGTCCGCCCGTCCCTGGTCAGGTGGACGGAGAGGACCGGCCGGTCGTCCGCCAGCCCGACGGCCCAGACCTGGCGGAACCCGACCGCCTTGGGGGCGAGTTGCGACACGGCTGGCGCCGGTTTCGGCGGGCTGGCAATCGGCGGGGCGGGCTGACCGGCGGCCGGCGGCTCGGCTTGCGGCGGGTGGGCCCCCGCGTCGGCTGTCTCCGCCGGCCGGGAGCCGGCCCCCGTCCGGAGCCCGACGGCCGCGGCCCCGGCCAGCAGCACGCTGGCGAGGACGGCCAGCGCGACGGACCGGCGCCGCGGCCTCGGCTTACGGGGCGGGGCGGCCGGCGGATCGTCGGCCGCGAGCCCGAATGGAAGGTCCTCGTCGTCCGCGGGCCCGGACGGGAGATCCTCGTCGTCCGGGCGGGGACAGAGGTCGTCCGCCCACGGCGTCTCGGCCGCCGGCCGGCCGCACGCCCCGGCCACCGCCGCCGCCAGGGTCCGGAGCAGCGGGTCGGGCGAGCTGGTGAGATCCCGCAGGAGGGGGGACGCGGCCGGGTCGCGGAAGTCGGCCGCAGTGAACAGCAGGCCGCCCCCGGCTGCGTACCGGTCCCACACCCCCCGGCCGAGTACCTCCACCGCCCGCAGCGCCGTCGCCACCACCAGGAGCGGGAACCGGTCCCGGTCGGCCGGATCGGCGCCGGCCGGGTGCCGGAAGTCCGGGTGCCCGGCGTCCGCCGCCGGGGGGAGGCCCGGGAGGTGGAACGAGTCGTAGTCCACCAGCCTGATCGGGTCCGCTCCCGGGACCACCAGGACGTTCGCGTGGGACAGCTCGCCGTGGGCGGCCCCGGCTGCCCGGAGCCCGGCGGCCACCCGGATCCAACCTTGGAACAGCTGGTGGATCGCCACCGGGTCGGCGGCCCGGTCCCGGACCGCCCGGTCGAGGGGC
The DNA here is from genome assembly GCA_028288765.1 of Gemmataceae bacterium. Lineage (GTDB taxonomy): Bacteria > Planctomycetota > Planctomycetia > Gemmatales > Gemmataceae > Urbifossiella. The sequence goes on from JAQGHQ010000296.1 coordinate 28,201, forward strand.
ACCCCCTCCACCCAGTCAAGGACGGCGACCGGGGCGGTCTGCCCGCGGGCCTGCAGCCCGCGTTCGAGGAACCGGCACGGGACGGCGAACGGGAGCCGGCCGCGGCCGACCAGCTCGGCCACCCGGGCGTACCGGTCGGCGAGGGCCGGGTCGGCAGCCGGGTAGCACTTGACCGCCCACCCGTGGCCGGCGCCCGGCGGGCAAAGCTGGAACACGACCGCCCGGTCTCCGGGGTAGGCGAGCGGCAGCCCGCCGGCCCCCAGGACCGGGTCCGCAGCGCGGAGGGTGGGGTCGGCGAAGGCGGCGGCCGGGGCGCGGACGGCGGCGGCGAGGTCGGCGAGGGTGGGCCCGGTCATCTGGGGCTCCTGGGCGGCGGGGCACGGCCCCACCGTCATACCAGCTCGCCGGCCGGACCGAAAGGACTAACGGGGTGCGGGGTCTGGTTTTTCGCGCGGGCGGCCGGGGTGCGAATGTCGGCGGCCTAACCGGCGAACCGGCCGTCCGTGTCGGGCTGGTACGGCCGAACCCACTGCAAGATCTCGATCCGGTTGCCGTCCGGGTCGTAGACGAAGAACCGGTCGGCGGCCGCGATCTTCACCGTCTCCTCAAACGGCACGCCGAGGCCGGATAGATACACCCGGGCGGCCTGGGCGTCCGGGGTGAACAGGCAGAAGTGGCGGGGACTGGGAGTGTCCGGGTGGGGCTTCTGCAGGAGGTGGACATAGGTCCCGCCGAGGTCGTACCAGACCGCCACAAAGTCGAACTCCTTGGGGGCCGGGATCTCCCTCAACCCGAGTACCCGGCCGTAGAAATCCCGGCTCCGGGCCAGGTCCGTGACGATCACCGAACAATGATCGATGTGGGTAAAGCGAATACCACTCATAGGATAGGTCCCGTACAGTAGGTGGCGTCCTCCCTCCCGGCCGTGCCGAGGGTATTATACGGCCGGGGACGTCCTCCCAGAGGCGGGTATGAGCATCTTCCGCGTCAAGACCACGGAATGCCGGGTCGGGGTCGTTGGTCTGTACAACGCCGGCAAGACCGTGTTGCTCACCTCGCTCATCAACCACCTCCAGGACCACGACCCGGACCGGTTCCGACTCGGCGGTCCTGACACCCGTATCCGGAAGTTCTCCACCCTCAACCCGGACGAGGGGTGGGACGCGTTCAACTACGCCGGCTGCCGGGACGCGCTCGTCCACGGCGGGCGGTGGCCGGGAAAGACCCGCGACCGGTCGCAGTTCGTCTGCCGGTTCGAGCGGGCGGACTGGACGTTCAGCGACTGCCTCCTGAAGGTGTACGACCTGCCCGGGGAGCGGATCGCCGACGCCGCAATGCTCGGCCGCGACTTCGCCGGCTGGTCCGAGCACATCCTGGCGCTCGTCGCCAACGACTCGGGCTACCGGAACTGCTGCCGGCCGTTCCTTACCGAAATTGCCAACCCCGCCCCCACGGAGGCCGGCCTCCTCCGGGCGTACAAGCTCGCGCTCGCCAACCTGATCCTCAACTTCAAGCCGCTGGTTTCGCCGTCCACGTTCCTGCTCGACGTCAAGGGTCAGCCCGCCCGGCCGGACACCCCCGAGAACCTGGCCGATTCCCGGTTCCTCGGGCTCGGGCCGGGGGCCGAGTTCTGCCCGCTCCCGGCCGGCCTGCGCGCGGCCGACCCGGAACTCGTCGCCCGGTTCGCGGCCCGCCACGCCGAGTACGTCGACCGGGTGGTCCGGCCGGCGGTGTCCGCACTCCGGTCATGTACCGCCCTGGTCGTGTTGATCGACGTGACGATGCTCCTGGCCGGCGGGGTCGGCATGTACGACGACAACAAGCAGATCCTCCACGACCTTCTCGACGTGCTTTCGCCCGGGGAACACCCGGTCTTCGGGCCGCTCGCCCGCGGGCTGAGCAAGGTGTTCCTCCCCCACCAGCTCCGGCCGGGATGGATCACCAAACTCGCGTTCGCCGCCCCGAAGATGGACCTCGTCCACCCGACCGACCGCGACCGGATGCTTGCCCTGACGCGGCGGATGGTGGAGAAGTACGCCGATAACCGGGACGGGCTCCGGTACGAGTTCTTCAACCTGGCCTCAGTCGTCTCGACGAAGGTGCTGCCGGCCGAGTCCGGCCGGCGGTATCTGGTCGGGGTGCCGATGCGGGACGCCGAGGGCCGGAAGCTGCCGCCGGGGCCGGAGCAGCGGTTCGAGGTGTCGCCGCTCCCGGACGACTGGCCGACCGACTGGAAGTCGGGGCAGTACGCCTTCCCCGAGGTGTACCCGCAGATGCCGATGCGGAAGGACTACCCGCCCGAACAGGTGAACGTCGACAAGCTGGCGTCGTTCGTGATCGACTGATAGTGGCCCGCCGCACTCGTCTTCGACTGAGAGCCACCCGCCACCCCGAGGCGGTCTTACCGACCATCGCGTCAGCGCATTCCGACTTGTGTAAAAGCATCGGCCAATAGCAGAAAACCGCTTCGGAGTGGCGGGCGACTATCGGAAACTTCGTTCCCCACCCGCCGGGCCGATCACGGCCTGTAAACGTACTCGTTCGTGTTGAGCACGACCACACACAGGTCGGCGAGCGCCCGCATATCAGCTGCGTCCGCACCGGGCGGAAGGTCTCCCACGGGCAGCCCGATCGGGAGGCCAGCTTTTAGCCGTTCGCGGATCGACCCGCCCTGGTCTTTCAGGAATTCGAGCCCGGCGAGCTTTTCCGCCCCGGTCGGCGACCGTCCCACCGCCCGCCGGTACAGCGCGTCGAGTTGTTTTGCCGGGTCGGTCCCGACCTCGCGTACGAGTTTCATGGCGAGCGCCTTCCCCTGCTCCTGCACAAACGGCCCGTTCATCAGGATGAGCGCCTGCGGGGCGAACGTGCTGACGGGCCGGGCCGCGCACGAGTTCAGGGTGTCGGGCTGGTCGAACGCCTCGAAGAGCGGGAGCCTGACGTTCCGCTTGTTGAACAGGTAGACCGACCGGCGGGCGTGCTGGGCCGGGTCGGGCGTAACCGGCCACAAGCCGTCAGGCTCGCCCTCGGTGAAGATCAGGTCGTAGACCTCGGGTTCGAGCGGGACCTTCACCGGCGGCCCCCCGACCTGTCGGTTCAGCGCGCCCGAAGTCGCGAGGACCGAATCGCGGATCGCCTCGGCTTCGAGCCGTCTGCGGTTCATCCGCCAGAGGAGCGTGTTGTTCGGATCGGCTTTTGTCGCGGCGGGAGGAACGGGCACGTTGCCCGCCTGCCGGTATACGTTCGAAAGGACCATCAGGCGGTGGATATGTTTGAGCGACCAGGGCACGGCGGGCGGAATGCGCCCCCCGGCAGAGTCGCCGATCAACGTCGGATTCACCAGCTCGGTCGCGAGCCAGTCGAGCAATTCGGGGTGAGTCGGGCGTTCGCCGCGGACCCCGAAGTCGTTCGGGGTCGCGACGATCCCCCGACCGAAGTGGTGCTGCCAGAGCCGGTTGACGATTACCCGGGCCGTGAGCGGGTGGCCCGGGCGGGTAACCCACTTCGCGAGTTCGACCCGGTTCTTGGGCTCGACCGGCGCGGCGACCAGCACCCGCGGGAACGCGGCCTTCACCGCCGCCAGCTTCTGCTTCGGGTTGCCGCGCTTGAAGACGAATGTCTGGGCGGGGTCGCCGTTCTGGATCGCCCACGCAGCGGATGTCGGCGGGGGCACCCGGGCTTCGAGTGCGTGTAGTTCCTCCCGCAGTGAAATCCGCTTCGTCCTATCCGCGGGCGTCATCGCCGCTAGTATCTCATCCCACCGGACCGCCAACAGCGGCTGGGCATCGGCGACGAGTTTCTTCTGGTCCGCAGTCCGCTTGTCCGCCGGGACGGCCAGGGCGTCCTTGTACTTCGGTTCAAGCGCGTCGTGCTTCGCCTGGGCGAGTTTCGCGCGGACCGGGGCGTCGATCTTCGCCACCTGCTGCCGGAGTGGGGCCATCTTCGCGTCCAGTTCGTCGGCCAGTTTCTTTCTGGCCTCCTTCTCGGCCGGAGTGGCGAGGTCTGTGTCGACGTATTTCGTCGACGCGAAGAACGCCTGAAGCCGGTAGTAATCGCCATGGGAAACCGGGTCGAACTTGTGGTCGAGACAGCGGGCGCAGGCGACCGTCAGGCCCAGGACCGCCGACCCGAGCCCGTTCACCATCTCGGTAAGGACTTCCTGCCGGAGGACGTCCTTCTCGACGTTCCCGCTGATCATGTGGACCGGCCCGCACCGGTGCATCCCGGTCGCGGCCCAGAGGTCCGCGCAGCTGCGCGGGTCCTTCCCGGCGGCAAGCTCGTCGCCGGCGAGCTGCTCGGTGAGGAAGACGTCGTACGGCTTGTCGGTGTTGAAGCTGCGGACGACGTAGTCGCGGTACCGCCAGGCGTGGGGCCGTTCGGAATCCCCCTCGTACCCGTTCGACTCGGCGAACCGGACGACGTCGAGCCAGTGGGCCGCCCACCGCTCGCCGAAGTGTTGTGACGCGAGTAACCGCTCGACCAGCTGTTCGTAAGCGTCCGGGCGAGAATCCTTCAGAAAGGCGTCGACTTCCGCGGGCGTCGGCGGGAGACCGGTGAGGTCGAGCGAGAGCCGGCGGATGAGGGTGAGGCGGTCCGCCTCGGGTGCCGGCACCAGCCCGGCCGCTTCGAGCTTCGCGAGGACGAAGGCATCCACCGGCGTGCGGGCCCAGGCCGCCTTATTGACCGCGGGGACTGCCGGACGGGCCGGCGGTTTGAACGCCCAGTGGGATTTCTCACCCGGAGTGATGGCAGGGTCGTCGTAGTCTCCCGGCTCCGGCCCGGTCGCTCGGGACGTGGTGTTGAAGATGAGACTGGTCAGGAACAGAAGCGAGACGAGTCGGGCCATGCGGTACCGGCTCCGCGACGGGTGGTGTGGTAGGCAGGTGCCTACAGCGTAACCCGAACCAGCCCCAGAAAGCAACCGGTTGATCCGTTACCCGACGTATAGACCGTACGCCCGGGATGGGTCGTTCGGGGAGGCGAACGCGGGCGTGTCCGAGAGCCCGAGGTACACGTTCACCGATACCCCCTCCCCCGGCCCGTTCCCGACCACCAGCCGCCTGCCGACCACCGCGACCCGGGCCCCACCGATGGCATCGGCCGGGCCGGCGAAGAGGTCTTCGAGCCCGACTCCGGTGGACGGATCGATCACCCGGACGTGCGTGATCCCGGCGGCCGGGGCGGACACGATCTGTTCGGCCCCGGACCCAGTCAGGTCGCCCGCGGCCACGTTCACCCCGCTCCGGGCGGACGGGTCGTACGCCAGGTACGAGACCGCCGGGACGAGCTCGCCATACCTGTAAACCTTGACGACCGGTCCTCCGCCGTCACCCGCCCCGACCACGAGCGACGGCCCGTACCCCGCCAGGTTCGCCGCGGCGGCGACCGTGACCCCGCCCCGGAAAGACCCCTCGAAGGCGAAAAAACGTTCGACCAGCTGGAGATCCCCGCCGCGGAACACCGCCACCGCCGGGCCGCCGCCCACCCCCGCCCCGACAACCACCTCGGCTTTCCCGTCCCCGTCCAGGTCCGCGGCGGCCACGTTCACCCCGGTCCGGAAGGATGGCTCGAACGCCAGCACACTCCCGATCAGCGACCCGTCTTTCCCGCTGAATACCTTGACCACGGGCCCACCCCCGACCCCCGGCCCGGTGATGATGTCCGGGATGCCGTCCCCGTTCTCGTCCGCGACCGCCACCGTCACCCCGCCGGTGAACGACGGCTCGTAAGCAAGGAGTTGATCGAGCAGCTTCCCGGTCGCGCTGTCGTACACGGTCACCACCGGACCCTGGCCCGCCCCAGGGCCGACCGCGTACACCGCTTGACCGGTCGTCAGCGGGGTCCAGGCCGGGAGCGTGGGTACGAACCCACCACCCCCCGGGACCACCGTCTCCCGATACCAGTCCAGCACTTCCAGCGCCCCGAGGTTGTGGACGTTCTGGCCGAACAGCAGATCGTCCGAGAAGAAGCTGCCGCCGCCGTTCGGAGAAACGCTCAGGTGGACTCCCCCGGATTCCAGCCCGGCAGCCGGTAGGCTTTCCTCCTGCCGGAACAGGTTCCAGAGCGGGACGTGATCCTGCTCGGCCACGTCCGCGATGACCTGGTTGAACGTCCGGACCAGGCCGGCCAGTTGGCCGCCGTTGTACGCCGAATCCGGGATCGTACTGAGGATCGGCACCACGCCGGCCTGTTCGAGCGTGCCGAGCAGTTGTTGGAGGTTCGCCCGGAACTGGTCCGGAGAAGTGCCCACCGCCAGGTCGTTCGTCCCGAGCATGATCAGGGCAACCCCGGCGTTGCTGGCAGCGATCTCGCCCGCCAGGAGAGGCAACACGCTCGGAATCTGGAACCCTGGGTACGCGGTCGAGTCCGCCCGGGAGAACGAGTTTAACACCCCGCCTACCGGGTGAGTAAACGTCGCCCATGTGTTCAAAAGGTTCTGCCCGTATGCAGCCAGTCCCGAGGTGACGGGGTTGAACCCGGCATCCCCGAGGGGTCTCAGGTATCCGTTCTCCAAGTATGGGAAGAAGTCGGTGTTGCTGTCTCCGATCTTCATGAACACGTCCGTGCGCCGGCCGAGGGCCGCTCCTCGTGCGGCGACCGCCCAAGCGGTGTCCAGGGCGGCGTGGTCAGCCGTGGGAAGGACAGGGAATGTGTCGAAGGCGGCGGCCGGGACCGCGCGAACCTCGAGGGCTTCGACGCCCAGGTAGACGGAGTGGGACATGAGCAACTCGTGGTTGCAAAATCTTGGTGTATCCTACCTAAATCACTCAATCATCCGATCCGGTCAAGCATTCCCGATCTATCTAATGTGCTTTTCACGGGTTTTCGCCCATGTAACCCAACCTCAGACCGTGGCACCGACAACCTGTGACGGATCGGCGAAGATGGCGGGCACGCCGCCGGTGTGGATGAACACGAGTACCGCACCGGGCTTGTACTTCCCAGCCCGCACATCGGCGATCAGCCCCGCCATCGCCTTCGCCGAGTAGACCGGGTCGAGCAGGATCGCTTCCCTGGTCGCCAGTAACTGGAGGGCTTCCCGCCCTGCCGGCGACGGGAGGCCGTACCCGGGGGCGACGAAGCTCTCGTCGGCGTCGATGTCGGCGGCGGTCAGCCGGTGTGGCAGGCCGAGCCGGCCGGCCGCGTCGTTCGCGTCCCGCGCGAGCGCGGTCGGGATGTGCCAGGGCCAGTGCATCGGGCAGATCAACCGGGCCGGGCAGTCGAGCCCGAGCAGGGCCTTCCCGAGCGCAACTCCCGCCCCCGTCGCCCCGGAAGACGACACGTACAGGGCGTCCGGCTTCAACCCCCGGTCCGCCAGCTGGTCGGCGATTTCCGCGACGCACAGGGTGTAGCTCACTGCCGCAAGCGGGACGACCCGCGGGCGGTGCCAGGCGTACGGTTTCCGCCCCGCCTGTCGAAACTCCGCGGCCTTCCCGGCGAGGAATGCATCGAGTTCCGGGCCGATCGTCGCGTCCGTGAACTCGACGTGGGCCCCGACGAGGTAATCGAGGAGCAGGTTGCCCTGGGGCTCGGTCCGGTAGTGGCCCCGGCTCAGGTAGAGCCGGCATTCCAGCCCGAGTTTGGCACACCCGGCCGCTGTTTGTCGGCAGTTGTTCGATTGAACCCCGGCCCCCCAGACCACCATGTCGCAGCCCTGGTCGACCGCGTCGCCGAGCAGGAACTCGTTGTGGCGGGCCTTGTTACCGCCGAGTAGCAGGCCGGTGCAGTCGTCCCGCTTGACGAACACCCTGACCCCACCGCCAATCCGCTCCGCGAACCGGGGTACCTCTTCGAGCGGCGTCGGGAGGTGGGCGAGCGGGACGCGGGGGAGCTGGGCCGCGGCGGCACGAATCTCTGCCGGGGTCAGAGCTGCAGGGGGCATGGCGGAATCCTCGCGGGTGGTTATCCGGGCGGGAGTTCCGGTCTATTACTATGGGCGTAACCGGTCGGGCTCGCGAGTGACCGGGTTCTTCCCTGATGGCACCGGTCGCCAGACCGGTGCCGACACTCCCGTCCGCGAATGGGTTCCGCCCGCCCGATTTGGGTTCGTTCGGTAGAATCGACCCCCGGGCCGGTCGCCCCGACACGAGGGAGAACGTCCCCGGGAATTGGGTTCGTTCGGCAGAATCGGCCGGCGGACCGGCGGGAGCCCGGGTGGTGGCAGCTGGTGACAGGGAATGGCAGTCCCAAGACAACAGAGGCCGATCTCGTGACCTCCCATTCGGGACCGGGCTGGCAATCCGGTGGGAAGCCTGACCGGGTGATGAAAATCGGGTTCGTTCTGCAAAACCGACCTCCCACCGGGTGGGAACCGCTCCCCGGATTGGGTTCGTTCCGCAAAGCCGACCTCCCGCCCGCTCCGGTGGTCGACCCAAATCGGTGAGGACCGATGCGGGTTGGGTTCGTTCTGCAAAACCGACCCTGCCCGAGTGGGTCGGATCGGCCCGAGGTGTGAAGGAAGCGTGTCGATTGGGTTCGTTCGGCAGAATCGACCCCCCAACCGCCGCTCCGACCTCCGGCCCAACGCTCCCCGCTTCGGAGTCCACCGGCCACTCGATCCGGCCTCTCAACCTGGTGGCGCATACCACAACCCCCGGGCGTGGCCGACCGCCACGCCGGAGTCCAGGGCCGGAAGCCACGTCGGCCGCACTGCCTCCACTGTACCAGTGTACTTGGGCGACCTACCGGTCCGAAGACGAACTGGACGTTGAAACGGGGAGCTCAGGGCCGGGCTCGCGAGCGACTCCGCTGTTTTCGGGAGGTTTCCGTCCTCAGATCTGGGTGCCTGCACCGGTCTCCAGACCGGTGCAGCAAAACCCTTCAACGACGCGAGCGGGCCACCGGGTACGCCCTATTCCTATGGCTCTCATCAAACGAGAAAGCAGCCTGTTGGTGCAACGAGTCGGACAGGACTCTTTTCGGGACGAGATGTGGGGGCAAGTTTCCAACTTGCCCCCACACGTGTCGCCTCGGGTTCTATACAGGACATCCCGGCTTTCTCGTCCGGTGCTCGGTCCTCAGACTGGGTGACGAGAACCGACTGTTTCTCCTGACCGGCACGAGAGCGACTGGATTTTGACCGGGTGCAGCGCCTAACATCGGTGGAGCCCGCTCGCACCGGGCGAATGGATGTCGACTCGCCATTACCGGAAACCGAGCATGGCTCTCCCGGCCGACGCCGCCACCCCCGATCTCCCCACCCCCCATTCCACGCGCAACCGGACGGGTACGGTGTTGGTTATCGGGGCCGGCCCGGGCGGGCTGGCGACGGCGCTCCTCCTCGCTCGTGCCGGGCTCGACGTCCGCGTGATCGAGCGGCTCCCGCGCGTCGGCGGGCGGTGCAGCGCGATCGAGGTTCCCGTTCCGGGCACTCCGGATGAGAACGCGAGGTTTCGGTTCGACCTGGGGCCGACATTCTTCCTGTACCCCCGCGTCCTCGAACGCATCTTCAAGCTCGTCGGCCGGGACCTGCACGCCGAGATCCCGATGATCCGGCTCGATCCGCAGTACCGGCTCGTTTTCGGGTCCGGCGGCCAGCTCGACTGCACCCCGAACATCCCCCGAATGGAAGAAGAGATCGCCCGGATCAACGCCGCCGACGCGGGAAACGTCCGCCGGTTCCTGGACGAGAATCGGCGGAAGATGGACGGGTTCCGATCGATCCTCGAACGGCCCTTCCTCGGCTGGGGCGATCTCCTGAGCTGGGACTTGATCAAAATGTTGCCGGTCCTCCGGCCGTGGAAATCGATCGATTCGGAGCTCGCCCGGCACTTCGCCGACCCGCGCATCCGGCTCGCGTTCACCTTCCAGTCCAAATACCTCGGGATGTCGCCGTTCAACTGCCCGAGTTTGTTCTCGATCCTCTCCTTCCTCGAATACGAATACGGGGTCTGGCACCCGATGGGCGGGTGTTCGGCGGTGTCGGAGGGGATGGCCCGGATCGCGGCCCAGATGGGAGTGAAATTCGGTCTCGGGGAAGAGGTCAAGGAGATCCTGTTCGACGGCCGGCGGGCAGTCGGCGTACGGACCGGCGCGGGCGAGTACCGGGCCGACGCGGTGGTCGTCAACGCCGACTTCGCCCACGCCATGACGAGGCTCGTCCCGGATCACCTCCGCACCCGCTGGACCGATCGGAAGATCGCCCGGAAGAAGTTCTCGTGCTCGACGTTCATGCTCTACCTCGGCATTGAGGGGCGGTGCGACCTCCCGCACCACACCATCTACACCGCCCGGGATTACATGGCGAACCTCCGCGACATCGAGGAACGGCACGTCCTCACCGACGACACGTCGGTCTACGTCCAGAACGCGTGCGTCACCGACCCGGCCCTCGCCCCGGAGGGGATGAGTACCCTCTACGTCCTCGCCCCGGTCACCCACCAGCACCCAAACGTGGACTGGACGGGCGAGGCGCCGCGCTTCCGGGCCCGGATGCTGGCCCAGCTCGAAAAGCTCGGCGTCACCGACCTGGAGAAGCGAATCCGGTTCGAGAAGTTCGTCACGCCCGACGACTGGGAGGGGCGGTACGCCGTATACCGCGGGGCGACCTTCAATCTGGCCCACACCCTGACCCAGATGTTACACTTCCGGCCACGCAACCGGTTTGAGGACCTCGACGGGGTGTACCTGGTCGGCGGCGGGACGCACCCGGGCAGCGGGCTGCCCGTGATCTACGAGTCGGCCCGGATTACCTCGCGGCTCCTGCTCGCGGACCTGGGCCGCGACGTCGGCTGGCTGGGTGAGCCTGAGAACAGGACATAAACAAGATTCACCACAGAGTCACAGAGAGCACAGAGAAGAGCAGAAAGAAAGTTTACTCTTAAAACCATACTTCAAACTCTGGTTGGTTCTTCTCTGTGCTCTCTGTGACTCTGTGGTGAATCTTGTATTTGAGGAGCACAACCCGTGTGCGAGTCGGCCAGGAACAGGCGGGTCGGGGTGGTCGGCGGCGGGCTCGGCGGGCCTGGAGTTGGGAAGCAATGAGCAACAGAATTCACCACGGAGTCACAGAGGGCACAGAGAACGGACACAGAGGAATGGATTTATTAAATCCGGATTTCTAATTCTGATATTCATCCCTCTCTGTGCCCTCTGTGACTCTGTGGTGAATGTCTTTCAATGTGTGAGGACTAGCCCGTGCATGATTCGGCCAGGACGGGGCGGGTCGGGGTGGTCGGCGGCGGGCTCGGCGGGCTGGCGGCCGCGTGCGTGTTGGCGGCCCGGGGCTACAAGGTCGTTCTCTTCGAGAAGAGCCCGCGGCTGGGCGGGAAGGCCGCGGTCCTGACCGCGGCCGGGTTCCGGTTCGACATGGGCCCGACCATCCTCACGATCCCGTCCGTCCTCCGGCGGATTTTCGCCGAGGCCGGGCGGGACCTCGACGACTACGTCGATCTGATCCGGCTCGACCCCCAGTGGCGCTGCTTCTTCACCGACGGAAGCGTACTCGAATTGGTCGAAGACGGGGAGGCGATGGCGAATGGGCTCGACGCCTACGCCCCCGACAGCGGGGCCGCGGCCGGCTATCGCAACTTCCTCGGCCTTTCTCAGCGGCTGCACCGGATCTCGGCCCAGCATTTCTTCTGGAAGTCGATCGGCAGCGTCCGCGACATGATCGACCTGAAGGCCGGCTTTTCGCCGAAGCTCCTGGCCGACGTGCTGGCGATGCGGATGGGCCGATCGGTGGCCGGGACGGTCCGGAAGTTCACCCCGGACCCGCGCGTGGCTCAAATGCTGGACCACTTCACCCAGTACGTCGGGTCGAGCCCGGCGGCGTCTCCCGCGGTGCTGTGCGGGATCGCGCACATGCAGACCAGCGAGGGCGTATGGTACCCCCGCGGCGGCACGGGGGCGGTACCGGACGCGCTCGCCCGTCTCGCCGAGGAGCTTGGCGTCGAGTTCCGCCCGAACTGCGGGGTCAGACAGGTCCTGATGACCGCCGCCGGAACGGCGGTCCGGGGAATCGAAACCGAGTCCGGAGAGGTGGTCGAGCTCGCCGCCGTGGTGTCGAACGCCGACAGCGTGCGGACGCACCGGGACCTGATCAACGGGGCGGCCCCGCGGGCGGTGCGAAGGTTCGAGAAGCGCCGCCACTACGAACCCGCCTGTTCGGGCGTTGTCCTCTATCTCGGGCTGAACAAGGGCTACGACCACCTGCTCCACCACAACTTCGTATTCTCCCGCGACCCGGAGGAGGAGTTCGAGTTCATCTACCGCAAGGGCGAGCCGGCCCCAGACCCGACCTGCTACCTGGCCGCCACCACCTGCACCGAGCCGGGAACGGCCCCGACCGGCGGCGAAGCCCTGTACGTGCTCGTTCACGCGCCCTACCTGCGGCCCCACCACGACTGGTCGAAGCTGCTACCGGATTACCGGCGGGTGATCCTGAACAAGCTCAAAACGACGGGCCGGATGCCGGACATCGAAGACCGGATCGTGTACGAATCCGCTCTGACACCCCAGGACATCCACAACCGTTACCACGTGCTAAACGGGGCGATTTACGGGCTGGCGAGCCACGGCAAGTGGTTCGGCGCCTTCAAGCCGGCGAATCGGTCGCCGGACATCAAGGGGCTCTACCTTGCCGGCGGGGCGGCCCACCCCGGCCCCGGAATGCCGATGGTCCTGATGAGCGGCTGGATCGCCGCCGATACCCTGGACCAGGACGGGATCGTGTCGAAGTCGGTCGCGAGCGTTCGCCAACCGGTCGCAACGTGAACCACCTCGAGAGGGGTGGCCTCATTGTGGCACAGGTCGGAAGACTGGACGAGATGTGGGGGCAAGTTTCCAACTTGCCCGGGGCGGTTGGAACCCGGCCCCACGCATTGGGCTGGTCCCCGTCCGGCACGTCTGGCCCGGGCAAGTTGGAAACTTGCCCCCACACGTGTTCCCAGCGGCCCAGGGTTCAACCGAGTACCACAAGAACAGAGCCCGTGACACCGCCGCCCACTCCCACCCAAGCTGATCCCCCTGCCCCGCGGGTCGAATTGCCCCGCCAGTGGCCCTGGCTGCTACGGGGGTTCCGGAAGTATTGCGTTCGCTATATCCGCAAGCACTTCCACGCCCTTTGGGTGTCGAACACGAGCTCCCCGTTCCCGCCGGCGGACGAGCCTGTCCTGATCGTGCTCAACCACCCGTCCTGGTGGGACCCCCTGCTCGGCCTCGTCCTGAGCACGCGCTTCCCGGACCGGGATCAGTTCGGCGCCATCGACGCGGTCGCGGTCCAGCGGTACGGGTTCTTCAAACGGATTGGGTTCGTCGGGGTCGACACGACCAGCCTGCGGGGCGCGGCCGAGTTCCTGCGGGTCGGGCGGACGGTCCTTTCTAAACCGGGTCGGGTCTTCTGGGTCACCGCGCAGGGTCAGTTTTCCGACGTCCGGGAGCGCCCCCTCAACCTTCGGTCCGGCGTCGGCCATCTTGCCGCCCGCCTCGACCGCGGGGTCATCGTCCCGCTCGCCCTCGAATACACGTTCTGGACCGAGCGGACTCCGGAAGCCCTGGTCCGCTTCGGCGAGCCCCTGAGAATCACCGACCACCCCGGACTCGATGGTCGGGAGTGGACCCGGCGGATCGAGGAGGCGCTCACCCGCACGCTGGACGTCTTGAACGCCGAGACGATGTCCCGCGACCCGGCGAAGTTCACCGCCATCGTCTCCGGCCGGACCGGTGTGGGCGGGGTGTACGATCTGTGGCGGCGGGCGAAGGCGTGGGTGCGAGGAAAGAAGTTCGACCCGTCGCACGATGCCGCGCGGGGGGAGCGGCCGTGACCCTTCTCACTCTGGCCTCCGTCAGCCTCGGTTGCGCGGCACTCCCGGCCCTCCTCTATCTCTGGAACACCTGGCTATTCCGGCCGCCACCCGTCTTGAGCCTGCCGGGTCGTGAAGCCGGAAGTGGGACTGCCGGCCCGGCGATTCCCCGGATCTCTGTGCTCATCCCCGCCCGAAATGAGGAGCGGTCGATCGGGGCGTGTCTGGATTCGGTGTTGGCGTCGGATGGGGTCGAGATGGAAGTGGTGGTCCTGGACGACCACTCGAATGACCGCACCGCCGCAATCGTCCGGGAGCTGGCCGCAAAAGATCCCCGGGTCCGTCTCGAACCCGCACCGCCTCTCCCGGCGGGCTGGTGCGGGAAGCAGCACGCTTGTTTCATCCTGTCCGGGCATGCCCGGTTCCCTGTGATCACTTTTCTGGACGCCGACGTGAGGCTCGCCCCGGACGGGCTCGCCCGCATGGCGGCGTTCCTTCGGCGATCAAAGGCCGGGCTGGTGAGCGGGTTTCCACGACAGGAGACGGGTACGCTGCTGGAGAAGCTCGTCATCCCGCTGATCCACTGGCTCTTGCTGGGCTTTCTGCCGATGGCCGGGATGCGGTGGACGCGCCGGGCCGCGTTCGCGGTCGGGTGCGGGCAGTGGTTCATGACCACCCGCGCGGCGTACGAGCAGGTGGGTGGGCACGCCGCCGTGAAGGCGTCGCTTCACGACGGCCTGAGCCTGCCGCGTGCTTACCGCCGAGCGGGGTTGTCGACCGATATCTGCGACGCGACTGACCTGGCGGTGTGCCGGATGTACCGGTCGGCGAGCGAGGTCTGGTTCGGGCTGGCGAAGAACGCCCGCGAGGGGATGGCCGCGACCTCCCAGATCGGGTTCTGGACGGTCATCCTACTATGCGGCCAGGTGCTGCCGTTGATTCTCCTGTTGTGCCCGCTCCTGGTTTGGGTAGGCGGCCTCCCGGCGGTTCTTGCAGCGATCGCACTGATCTACGTGGTCCGGGCTCACGTTGCGATCCGTTTCCGTCAATCCGCCCTCGGGGAACTGCTACACCCGATCGGCGTCCTTATCCTGATCGGTATTCAGTGGTACGCAATCTACCGGGCGGTGGCCGGGAGGCCGGTGGGATGGAAAGGGCGAACGCACCCGGCCAACACGTGAGCGGCCCGGCCGCATCACCGACGCACCGGCGCCTCACACGTCCAGCTCGTCCACGATCGCCTGGTCGGCCTTCTCCATGATGAACTTGTACCGGTGCTCGGCGTCCTTCCCGAGGAGGTCGTGGAACGCCTCGTGGGCCTCCCTCGGGTTGTCGATCTCGACCTTCAACAGTGTGCGGAACCGCGGGTCGAGGGTCGTCTGGGCGAGGACCTTGAACGGCATCTCGCCGAGCCCCTTGAACCGCGTGATGTCGGTCTTCGCGTTCGCCTTCAATCCGGCAAGGATCTCTTCCTTGTGCTCGTCGTCGCGGGCCCAGTGCGTTTCCTTGCCGACGTCGATCCGGTAGAGCGGCGGCTGGGCGATGTACACGTGCCCCTTGTGGATCAGTTCCGGGGCGTGCCGGAGGAAGAAGTCCAGCATCAGGGTGGTGATGTGGTGCCCGTCCGCGTCGGCGTCCATCAGGAGGATGATCTTCCCGTACCGCAGCCCCTCGTAGTGAAACTTGTCGCCGGCCCCGGTCCCGATCGCCTTCACCAGATCGCCGATCTCCTGGTTCGCCACCACCTTTGCCGTCGGCAGGTCTTCCCCGTTGAGGATCTTCCCGCGGAGCGGGAGTACCGCCTGCGTGTGATTGTTGCGGCCTTGCTTCGCCGACCCGCCGGCCGAATCGCCCTCCACGATGAACAGCTCGGTGTTGTCGCGGTCGGTGGACTTGCAGTCGGCGAGCTTGCCGGGAAGGCTCGTCCGGCGGCTCCCGGGCGTATTCCGCTTCACCTCGGTGGCCGCCGCCCGGGAGGCCTCCCGGGCCTTCGCCGCGAGCTGGATGCGGCCGATGATCGCGTCGGCCGCGGTCTTGTTGTTGTTCAGCCACGCTTCGAGGGCGGGCCGGACGAACCCGTCGACCGTGGCCTCCATCTCCGGGTTGTTCAGCCGCTGCTTCGTCTGCCCCTCGAACTGCGGCTCGCGGACGAACACGGACAGCACCACGACCACGCCCTCGCGGATGTCGTCGGACGTGATCTTCAGGCCCTTGGTCTTGATGTCGTGCGTCTCGATGTACGCGTTGACCGCTTTCCGCAGGGCACTCTTCAGTCCGTTCTCGTGCGTCCCGCCGTTCGGGGTGCGGATCCCGTTGACGTACGACCGGTAGGTCTCCTCCGTCGACTCCGTCCACTGGAGGGCGATGTCGATCTTGCTGCCGTTGTCGCGGACGGCGGAAAACGCCGTCTCGGTCACCGCCGGTTTCTGCCCGTCGGTCACGAGTTTCTGGAGGAAGGCCGGAAGCCCGCCGGGGTTGGCGAACTCGTAGGTGTGCCCGCCGTGCTCGTCCCGGAACGAGATCGACAGCCCGCTGTGGACGTACGACATGTCCTCCAGCCGGGCCTTGAGGGTGTCCGCGTCGAACCGGGTGTTCTTGAAGATCGTGTCGTCCGGCTCGAAGTAGATGCCGGTCCCGTGCCCCCGGAACGGGCCGACCTTTTCGAGCTTCGTCTGCGGGCTCCCCTTGGCGTACGTCTGGCTGTACTCGAACCCGTCCCGTTTGACGGTGGCCACGAGCTTGCGCGACAGGGCGTTCACCACCGACGCCCCGACCCCGTGCAGCCCGCCGGAGTGCAGATACCCGCTCTCCGTCTCCCCGAACTTCCCGCCCGCGTGGAGGACGGTCAGCACGAGTTCAAGCCCGGTCTTCTTGTACTTGGGGTGCATCCCAACGGGGATGCCGCGGCCGTTGTCGGTGATCGTGAGCGCGTCCCCGGCCTTGTGCAGGGTCACCGTGATGTGGTCGGCGTACCCGTTGATGTACTCGTCGACGGCGTTGTCGAGGATCTCCCACGCGAGGTGGTGCAGGCCCTTGGCGTCGACCCCGCCGATGTACATGGCGGGCCGTTTGCGGACGGGTTCGAGCCCCTCCAGGACCTGAATGTCTTCGGTCCGGTACTGGGCGGTTCGGGTGGCCGATAGTGTGCTCATAGGACTCGGCGTCGGTGGTCGTGGGTCAGTTACTGGTAGTACTTCTTGGACACGATCACGATCGGTCCCTCTGGGATTTCAGCCTGAAAGGCTGAGAGCCCTTAGCCCAGGGCAACGCCCTGGGCGGTGGCGGTCGCAAAGCGCCCAGGGCGATGCCCTGGGCTAAGCGCTCTCACCCCCGTTGGGGTAAAAACCTTTCGGCGTCATCCTCGTCCCTCAGTCAAACAGGTTCCCCTGCCCGTCGGCCGGCTTCTCACCGTCCTTCGCCTTCGGCACCTTCCCGTCGACCTCGTCCCAGTTTACGATCTCGATCGGCGGGGGGACGACGCGGGTGAACTTCGTCCGCACCCCGGGCTTGTCACCCTTCCCCCCGCGGTTCTGCGACTTGATCGCCCCGGGGCCGAAGTCCTGGGCCTTCCCGTTCTCCGTCTCGACCACCAGCTTGTCGAACCGGCTCCCGACCAGAACCCCGCCGAGGCACTCGTCGTCAGCCTCCAGCTTGATCCCGATGACGCCCTTGCCGACGCCGGACAGGATGTTCACCTGCTCCAGCGGGAAATGGATCAGATGCCCGCGGCGGGACGCGAGCATCACCCCCTCCTCGTCCCGGGCCAGTTTGGCCATCGTCACCCTGTCGCCCGGCTCGAGCTTCACGTACCGCCGCCCCGCCTTCGTGGATTCCGACCGGAAGGAGGTGAGCGGAATTCGCAGGACGTTTCCGCCCTTCGTCGCCACCACCACGAACGGCCCGCCGGGCTGGTCGCCGGTGGCGGGTAGGTCCTCCGGGGTGAACCGCGGGTCGGTCGAGACCGCCCCAACAATCTTCACCTGGTCCGCGAGCTTGAAGAACTTGGTGATCGGGTCGCCGTACCCGGAGCTCGCCGGGACCTCGTTGATCCGCATCGTGTACACGGTCCCGTCGTCGGCGAAGAATGCCACGTAGTCGAGGGTGCTGCCCGGGGTCACTGCGACGACCTCGTCCCCTTCCCGCACCCGCGTCGATTCCACCGACGCCAGCCGGCCGACCCGCTTCACCCACCCGTCGCGGGTGAGGATCACGTTCGCGTTCTCCCGGACGATGTACGCCTCCTCGTCGAACTCCAGCACGTCCTCGTCGGACGCCATCCGGGTTTTCCGCCGTTCCGGGAACAGGGCGAGCAGCTTGTCCATCTCGTCCTTGATCACGCCCCACAGCTTCTTCTCGGAGGCCAGAATCCCCTCGATCCGCTCGGCCTCTTTCTTCTTCTCCCTCAGCTCGTCGAGGATCTTCTTGATCTCCATCTGGGCGATCTTGTACAGCTGGGAGTCGAGGACGGCGGTCGCCTGCTCCTCGTCCAGCTTGAACGTCGCCTGGAGCTTCTCCGATGCGTCCTGCTTGCCGCCGCTCTCGCGGATAATCTTGATCGCCTTGTCGAGGGCGTTGAAGATGATCGCGAACCCGTCGAGGATGTGGATCCGCTTGCGCAGCTGCCGGAGCTGGTACTCGAACCGCCGCCGGACGGTGGCCAACCGGAAGTCGAGGAAGTGGCGGAGGATGTCCTTGAGGCTCAACCCGTCCCGCGGCACCATCGTCTTCCCGTCCGGGCCCGGGACGAGGGCCGTCATGTTGTACGAGAAGCTCCGCTGCAGGTCGCTGTGCTTGTAGAGGTACGCCATCACCAGCGCGGGGTCGGTGTTCGGCTTGAGCTCGAGTACGATCCGCATCCCGTCCTTGTCGTTCGTCTCGTTCGCGAGGCCGAGCAGCTGGGGGAGCTTTCGGTCCTCGATCATCCCGCCGATGGTCTTCTCCAGCTCCCCCTTGTCCACCCCGTACGGGATGGACGTGACGACTATTTGTTTCTTCCCGCGCTCGATGGTCTCTTCCTTCCACTCGGCCTGGACCTTGATGCTGCCCGACCCCGTCTCGTAGATCCGGCGGAGCGTCGCCCGGTCGGTCACGATCTTCCCGCCGAGCGGGAAGTCCGGGCCTTTGATCTTCTCCATCAGGGTCGCGACCGACGCGTCCGGGTTGTCGACGAGCAGGACGCACGCCCGGAGGACTTCGGCGAAGTTGTGCGGCGGGATGTTCGTGGCCATCCCGACCGCGATGCCCGACGTGCCGTTCACCAGCAGGTTCGGGAACTGGGCCGGGACCACGACCGGCTCCCGCTTCGTGCCGGTGTAGTTGTCCCGCAGGTCGACCGTTTCCTGGTCCAGCTCGCTCAGCAGGTTCTCGGCCGCCCGGGTCAGCTTCGCCTCGGTGTATCGGTGGGCGGCCGGCGGGTCGCCGTCGACCGACCCGAAGTTCCCCTCGCCGTGGACGAGGGGGACCCGCATCACCCAGTCCTGGGCCAGACGGACCATCGCCTCGTAGAGGGCCACGTCCCCGTGCGGGTGGTAGTCGCCCATCACCTTCCCGACGATCTGGGCGGACTTCGCCGGCCGGCGGTCGAAGGTCAGGTTCAGGTCGTGGTACATCCCGAACAGGATGCGGCGCTGGACCGGCTTGAGCCCGTCCCGGATGTCCGGCAGGGCCCGGCCGGTGACCACCGACATGGCGTACCGGATGAACCGGCTCCGGGCCTCTTGTGCGATCGACACCGTCTCGACTGTTCCCGCCATCTCTCGCCTCGTTGCGACCGGTCAGGAGACCGGTTTGTAGCCCATTATCCGGGTGGGGCCAAAGGGCACATCGCCATTTATTACTGAACGCCCGATCACGTTACTATAGCCCGGTCTGCCGCAACCGGAAGGTCGGTTCCCGGTCGCACCCGGCCGGCCATTTAGAGGGAAGCTCGGCAAACCCGGGTTCTCCGAAACCGCGGACGTCCCGTCGGTATACCCCCGGACCGGCGGTCCCGGAGGGCGGTTTGGCCCGGGTAAGCGCGAACAACCCCCGACGAGCGGGGGTTGAGCGGGACGGGCGGATCGTCGCGGGAGGGTGGATTACTTCGGCGACGGGGCCTTTTCCGGCCGGGCGGGGGGCGGGTACGCCTTTAACGTCTGGTGCAGTTCCGCGTCGTACCCGGCCGGGACGTCCTCGAACCCCTTGAGCTTCCACAGGAACAGGAACGCCCGACCCTGTGGGTTGTCCTTGACCTTCAAGAGCCCGCCCCGGATCTTTTCGACCGTGACCTCATCGACCCCGCCCTTGCGGTACACGATCACCGCCGGGGGGAACGGGTCACTCTGGCACAGGACTTTCACCTGCGTGGCCGCACCGGGCTTGTTGTTCTGATACGCGGAGAGGGCGGCCGTGTCCACGAGGGCCGCCGCGACGTCGCCGTTCCCGACGGCATCCAGTGCCTCCTCCGGTCCCCAGGTGGCCTTGTTGACCGGCCGGCAGCACCCGGCCGGGAGTGTTCCCAGGAGATGGGTGTGGTACAGCTCGGAGTGGATCTTCGTGCCCGACGGGACGGCCACGCACGCCCCCTTGAGGTGGGCCGGCTTCGTCGCGTTCGACTCGACATGGACGACGATGCACGCCTGGGGCTTCTTCGGCGGGACGGTCACGACGAGGGCCTGGAGGTCCGGGTACCGGCCCCGCACCCACGCCCACTCGAACCCGTGAAACACGCCGAACTGGAGCTTCTTCTCGTTCAGCCTCGCCGCGAGGACTTCGTACTCGTCCACCACCTCGATGTCGCCGTCCAGACTCGTATGCTTTTTGAACAGATCGCGGAACGGGGCGGCGGCGGCCTGGACGACGGGCGGGGGAACGTCCCGGAACATCCCGCTCAGGACCCCGAGCTTGATGGTCGTCTGCGGGGGCTCGGCACCCGCCCGGGGGGTAACCCCCACGGCCATCACCAACGTCATGAGGAACCCGAACACCCGAGCCACGGCACACCCCCCTGTTAGTCGCGGCCCGGACGTCCTGCCCGCGCCGATGCCGTACGCCAAACTCACTCGGCCGCCGCTCAGCGGCCCGGGAACGCCGGACGGATCCCGCCCGCGGTGACCCGTTCCAGGGCCGCCAGCGCGAGCAGGTACTGGTACACCGCTTCCACGTACTCGGACTGGAATTCGGCCGCCTGGCCGTAGCCCAGGAGCAACTGGTCCTTCTGGGCCTTCGGGTTGTCGAACCCCTCCCGGACCCGGTCCATGAGGTCCTTGGCGGCGTCGAACCCCTCTTTACCCACCTCAACCCGCTTCGCCGCCTTCTCGAAGGTGTAGAACGTGTTTTCCGCCTCCAGGACCATCAGGTTCCGGACCTTCTCGTAGACCGCGTCGGCCCGCTGGCTGAAAGCCATTACCCGGGCCACCCGGTCGGCCTTACTCCCGACCACCTGGGGCGGCATCGACGGCGGGATCGGCTCCGGCCGGTACTCCTTCTCGGGGTCCCGGCTGCCGGACGGGAGCAGCTTGTCGTGGATGTCTGACCCGGACCCGAGGGTGGGAACGGCCCGGCGGAATGGGATCTTGCCCTGGGCGTAGACCTCGAGGCGGAAGGCGTCCGCCCCGGCCGCGGCGAGGGCGAGTTCCGGCCGCCGACATAAGGTCATCTCGATCACCATCTCCTTGGTCAACTTGACGTTCTGGGACATGACCGGGAGTTCCTTGTCCTTGACCCGGAACACCTCGTCCTGGGCCCCCATCACCTCCCGGAGCGCGGCGTACGCCTGCTTCTCGCCCGCCCGCGCGGTAGCCAGGAGCCGACGGGTCTTTGCCTGGCCCAGAAGCATCACGTCCAGCTTGGCCCGGGTCATCTCGCCGGGTTGCTTCGATTGCAGCAGTTTATTTGCGGCCAAAACGAGGAGTTCGATCTGGGCGACGACCTCCTCGGCGAGTTGCTCCTGCTGGTGGGCGTAAACCACCGTGTAGTAGAGCCGGGTGACGTCGTGGACGACCTCGTTGTGAAGCTTCTGGACGTCGGCCGCGGCGGCGATCACCCCGCGGCTCGATTGCTCCTTGCGGATGGGCAGGTCGGGGCTCAACAGCGACCCGAGCCGGCCGATGTTGTTGAGCGCGTGCATCCCCGCGGAGGTCGCCTGCTGGCTGGCCCGGACCGCCTTCAGGGCCGGCTGCCGCTCGAGGGCGATCGCGATGCACTCGCCGAGGGCGAGTTCCGGCCCGGCATCTTTCGCGACCTCCTTCTCGTCGTTCGCCTTCTCGCCCTCAACCCCCGGCTGAGTCGTCGCGGTCGCCCCCGGCAGGCCGTGCGGGGCCACGCGCAATTGGCCCAGTGGGCGGGGCGGCGGCACTGTGGGAAAGACGGGGGCGGGTTGCTGGCCCGGGCCACGGGCGTGGAAGAAGACGAGGACGACTGCCAGGACGGCCGCGACCCGAAATAGGTGGACTCGGCCTGCGGTCGCGACGGTCATCAGCATGGCCGATCCCCTGGCCGACCGGCCGCCGTGCTCGAACCACACGGACACCCCCGTGCGGAACTCCGGCGGCCGATTATCGCGGTCCGTGACGCGAACGGGCGAAGCGTTCGTGTCATTTTCATCGACCGCCAGAGGGGCCGACTGGACTTCCACAGGGTGGGAGTGCTGAATCCCCATGCGGGCAGTGCCGGATAAACGGTCTGAACCGCATGGACCGTATCCCACCTCCGGGCCGGGCATGCGTACACTTTAGAATAAGGTGGGTGGATACCGGAGGCGTCGAGCATGCACCAGACGAGCCCGGGTGTCGAGCGGGCGGTCCAAAGGGCTGGGGCGTGGGCCGAACGGCTTGGGGCCACTGAGGTCCGGCTGGCCGACCTCGTCCTCGGGCTGCTCGACGAGGAGGAAGGGCGCCCGGCGGTCCTCCTCGAACGGCTCGGTCTGGTTCCCGCAGATGTGCGCCAAAGTATTGTTTCCCTGCCACTTACGAAATATCCACCCGCCCCGCCTCTTATCGCCCTCTACGACGCCGCCCGGGATTGGTCACTCGCCAACCGGGCCGATCCGGCGTTCATGACCGATGCGCTGCTCCTCGCCGTCCTTGAAGTTGATCCTGATTTCGGCATGACCGTTAGGAGGTTCGGCCTCGACGTCAATCAGCTGGCGGCTTTAATGACGGGAGACGAGACACCGATCGCCCCGCCCGGAGATACGACGACCGCTTTCATCCTCCCTGATTCTACAGACGATCTCGACGCGGCCCGGGTGCTCGACGCGAACCTCAACCGGGCCCGGGAAGCCCTCCGGGTGCTGGAGGATTATTGCCGGTTCGTTCTGGACGATCGGTTCCTGACCGGCGAGGTCAAGGCCGCGCGGCACGACCTCGCCGAGGCGGCAGCGCAAATCGCACCTCAACTCTTGCTCGCCGGCCGTGAGACTCTCCGTGATGTGGGCACGACCGTCTCGGCGTCCGGGGAATACGATCGGGGGTCGCCGCGGCAGGTCGCCGCGGTGAACCTGAAGCGGCTTCAGGAATCGCTCCGGAGCCTGGAGGAATACGGGAAGCTATTCGGGCCCCAGCTCGGTCGCGACCTGGAAGCCATCCGGTATCGCGCGTACACGCTCGAGCGAGCAATTGTCATCGGTTCGGGCGCGCGGGAAAAACTCGCCCGGGCGCAGCTGTACGTCCTGCTAACGGGCGCGCAGTGTGCGGCGTCCATGGACTGGGTGATCGAACGGGCCGCCGCCGGTGGGGCGGCCCTCTTTCAGCTGCGCGAGAAGACGATGCCGGACCGCGAGCTATTGGAGCGGGCCCGGAACGTCCGCCGGTGGACGCGAATGGCGGGTACCCTGTTCGTCGTCAACGACCGGCCGGACGTCGCGAAGCTCGTCGAGGCGGACGGGGTCCATCTCGGCCAGGACGACATGCCGGTGAGGGAAGCCCGCCGCATCGTGGGCCCGGACGCCCTCATCGGGGTGAGTACGCACTCGATCACCCAGGTTCGGCAGGCGGTCCTCGACGGGGCCGACTACATCGGGGTGGGGCCGACATTCCCGTCGAAGACCAAAGTCTTCGACGCATTCCCCGGGCTGGCGTTCGTCCGCACCGTGGCGGCCGAAACCTCCCTCCCGGCCTTCGCCCTCGGAGGAATCAGCCCGGAAAACATCGGTCAGGTGGTCGCGGCCGGGGGGCAACGGGTGGCGGTCGGTTCGGCCGTCTCTCAGGCCGAGGACCCCGAGCCGATCGCCCGGGTTCTGCGGGCGGCACTGGAGGGATGATGTATCGCCGTATGGGCGGTCGTTCCGGTGTCCGGAGGTACTGCCAGGCCGATTCTTTCAGCCTCCCCTCACTCCCTGTTCCGCATGCGACGAAGAACAAAGACGTGGCATGGCGGGTCTGGAGTAACTTGAGGGGATTGGTAAAATGGGAGAGATACACCCGACTGTGCCGCTCGGCGTTGCCCCGAGTGCGGACCGGGTGGTGTTGCCGCAGTCGGACCGAGACCCGGGCCTTGTCCGTGGACGGAGTCGAGGAATGGACGGCATTCGAGAACTCCTGGAGGCGATCCGCGACAGCGGCATTCTGACCGGCCACTTCCGCGGTCTGCTCCACATCGCCATCGGCCGCAAGATCACAAAGTCTGACGGGACAGTCATTTCCACCGGGGTGACGTGGCGGGAACTGGCCGCCGTGCTGAAACTTCTCCGGTTCGACCGCGAACTCGTCCGGGAGTTCGGTGCGGACCCGGACGCACTGGCACCCCGCGACCGAGAAAGGTTCTGGTACTCGGCGATCGCACAGGCGAAGGTCGAGTCCCGGGAAGCGGTCGCCGATGCCGAAGTGCTTGCCGGTCGGTTAAAGGACCTCGGGTTCATCGTCGGCCCACCCCCGACCGCTTCCGCGGCGACACGCCCGCTGACCAGGGCGAAGCCGCAGAAGGCTCCCGAGCCGAAAGGCAAAACGAAGGAAGAGAAGCCGCCGAAGCGGAAGAAATAGAGTGAGCCCAGAGGGCCGTACAAAGGCTGGCCGACGTTCATCCCCCGGCGGACACACACGAATGATACCTGCCCGGGTGCCGTCACGTCTCCGGAAGCGGCACGAAGTCGAACCACTCGTACCCGTCGGGGAGCGCCCGCGACGGCGCGCATTCCAGATGGACGATACGGCGGTGGCGGGTGGTGTTCGGGTCGCAATGTCCGCTCGCGTGGGTGACGAGTGGTCGTATCAGCAATACATCCCCGGCCCGACAGCGAATCACGACCGGTAGGTGCGTAACCGGATCAGCCCCGTGGGCGTTCCGGTGCGAGCCGGGGATGACTCGTAGCGGGCCGTTCTCGTCGGTCATCTCGTCCAGGTGAACCCGGACTGTCACCATGCGTTCGAGTAGATCGATCGGGGCCTCGACGTGGGGCACCCCGGCCTTCGTGGTCGGCTTGGAAAACCGCCCGGTCGGCCCGTGGGCGCGGACCGCGACGTTGTAGTCCTTGTGCCAGGGAAGTGCCCACCCGTTTCCGGGCGGTTTATCGAAGAAGAGCGCGCGGACCACACCCGCCTCCGGGCCAAGGAGGTGGGCGAGCCGATCCAACAGACCCGGCCGGCGGACCAGACCGACCACCCCGGGCCACATCCGGAGCAGGTTGCGGGCCCCGCTCACGTGGCCCCCGGCACCGGTCAGGATCGCCGGGTCGGCGGCGTTCCGCTTCTGTACCTCGTCCCACTCGGCCAGCCCCTCCCCCACTTCACGGGCTTCGAGTACCGCCGGCAGGAGCACGTAACCGTCTGCTTCGAGGCGGGTCTGCCAGTCGAGATCCGTTCCCGTCATGGCGCGTCGGTTCCTCGGAACACCAACCAGTAGACCGCCGCCCCCAGGCCGATGAACCCGAGCCCGATCCCGGCCTCGCTCCGCTGCTCGGGGGTCACGAACATGTTCACGAACACCGCGCTCATGATGAGGATGTACAGGGCCGGGACCACGGGATACCCCCAGCACCGGTACGGCCGATTCTCCGGGGTCGGCGGAATCCGCCAGCGGAACACGTAGATCGACGCCACGGCCAGCGTCTCGAACGCGACCGCCCCGAACATCGCGAAGTCGGTCACCACGTCGAACGGCGATTTCTTCACCGGCTTCCCGTCCGGGCCGATCTGGTTGGTGTCGAACAGCGGCAAGTCTGTTTGCAGGAGGGCGCCCAGACCGAGGACGAGGGCACATGACCAGCCGGCGAGCACGGCCGTGGCGACGGCCGGCGTATCGAACCGCGGGTGGAGCCGGCGGAGCGCTTGCGGCGCCAGCCCGTCCTTCCCCATCGCGAACAGTACCCGCGGGCCCACGAGCAGGTTCCCGTTCAGGGCCCCGAACACGGAGGTCATGATGATGGCCGAGGCCAACAGCCCGCCGACCGGGCCGAGCAGGCGCAGACAGAACTCGGTCGCGACGGTGGTGTCTTTCAACTCCTTCATCTGGTCGCGGGGGATCGTCAGGTAGTACGCCAGGTTCGCCCCGCAGTACAGGGCGATGAGCAGGAGGATGCCGCCGAACAGGGCGAGGGGGATGTTCCGGTTGGGGTGGATCACCTCCTCGGCCATCGGGGCGATGTTCATCCACCCGTGGTACGCCCAGAGCACCCCGACGAGGGCCGCGCCGTAAAGGCCCCAGTTCACGCCCAGCAAACTTCCCGGCCAGGTCGGGGACAGGTGGGTGGTGTTCGGCGGGTAGGTCGGCTCGGACACGGCGGCGAGAACGGCGAAGGGAAGGACGATGATGAGCAGGAGCGACCCGACCTTGACCGTGGTCACGACCACCTGGAGCCCGCCACCGAGCTTGGTCCCCCGGACGTTGACCGCGGCCAGCGCGACGATAACGAGCGAGGTGAGCAGCTGTCGCGGCCAGAACCCGAGGACCTCGACGGCGTGCACCGACGGCCCGTCGTGGAGGGCCTGTTTGAGTACGTCGTGGAACGACTCGGTGAACATTGTGGCGAGGGCGGCGATCGAGGCCGAGCGGATGATCCAGAATTCGACCCAGCCCCACAGAAACCCGGCCATTCGGCCGTACCCCTCGCGGAGGAACACGTAGTTCCCGCCGGCCCGGGGGAACAGCACCGCCACTTCCGCGAGGGCCAGCGCCCCGAGCAGGGCGAGCACCCCGCCGAGCACCCAGACGCTCATCGCCAGCCCGAACTCGGGGACGTTCTCGGAGACGTTACGGGCCTTCTTGAACACCCCGGACCCGATCACCGTGCCGACGACGATTGCAGTCGCCATCCACGGGCCGATGACGCGGAGGAGACTGGGTTGGGGCTGGTTCATGACGCATGATCATACGGGAGCACGGGAGGGAGTGCTACCGGGCTTCGGGTTCGATCGAGGAATCGATTCAAACATTCCTTCCCGTGACGGCACAGGTGTCTCGCCCGATGCGACCCGGGTGACACGAAGATCGGCCAAGATGGCCGCGCTCCCAGGGAGGAGAGAATCAATCGAAAATGACCGTCTTGCGGTCGTACACGAGGACGCGGTGGTCGATGTGCCAGCGGACGGCCCGGGAGAGGACCACTTTTTCGAGGTCGCGGCCCTTTTGGAGCAGGTCGTCGAGCCCGTCGCGGTGGGAGATCCGGACCACGTCCTGCTCGATGATCGGCCCCTCGTCCAGCTCGTCGGTCACGTAGTGGCTCGTCGCCCCGATCAGCTTGACCCCCCGCTCGAACGCCCGGTGGTACGGCTTCGCCCCGCTGAACGCCGGGAGGAACGAGTGGTGGACGTTGATGACCCGCCGCGGGTACTTGGCGACGAAGTCCGGGGAGAGAACTTGCATGTACCGCGCGAGGACGACGAGGTCGATCTTGTTTTCCGCGAGGAGGTCGAGCTGGTGCCGTTCGGCCTCGACCTTTCCCCCCGCCGCGACGGGAACCAGATGGAACGGCACCTTGTAGAACACGGCCCACTTCTCGGCGGCCGGGTGGTTGCTGACGATCAGCGGCACCTCGCACGGGAGCTCGCCGGTCTGGTGCCGGTAGAGCAGGTCCATCAGGCAGTGGTCGTATTTCGACACGAATAGAGCAACCCGGAGCGGGTGGTCGGACCGCTCCAGCCGCCACCGCATCTCGAACCGGTCGGCGAGCGGGGCGAACCGGCGGGGGAACTCGGCGAGGTCGAGGTTGAACCCCGCCAGGTCCCACTCGACCCGCATGAGGAACAAGCCCCGCTCGGCGTCCTGGTGCTGATCGGCGTGCATGATGTTCGCGTCGTGCCGGTACAGGAACTCGCCGACCCCGGCGACGATCCCCTTCCGGTCCGGGCAGGTGATGAGCAGGACGGCGGTGTTTTTCATCAGGCTTTTCGGCTGGAAATGGGTGGACAAGGTCTGTTCTGGACGAGCCTCTCACCCGGCTCGGCCGCGCGGTCCGGGCCGCCTCCCACAGTTTATAGCCGGTTCGCCCGAAAGCCGCTGTCGAACGGCAAGCTCACCGGCCCGCCGGCCGGGCGACACGTTCCGGGGAGTCGACTCTCGGGCCGGTCCGGTGCCGCTCCGGCCTACTCCAGTCCGAGTACGCGATCGAGAACCCAACACCCGCGGGCGTGCAGCCCGGGCTCGCGGCAATGGCGGAGCATGGCCCGGTCCGTGCAGCCGGCCTTCTCCAGTGCGTCCGCCAAGACCGGCAGCCTGTCGAACTGGTGGCCCTCGTAAGCCACACCGGCCAGCTCCCGGACCGACGCCGTGATCCACACCAGGTTGATCGGCTTCCGGCGCTGTGGCCCAAGGAGGGTATCCCGGATTAGCGCGCACACGGCGGCGCCGTTGCCCGGGTGCAGGCCGTCTGGGCAGGCGACTCGGAAGGTGTCCCGGTATCCGAGCAGCCGCCGGGTTACCTCCTGTTGCTGCAGGGTCGCGACGTAGACCATCGCGACCGGGAGATAGGCCAGCCAGCACCCCGGCTGCGGCTCACAGTTGTACGCCGGGGTGCAGGTGACCGCGGCCCAGTCCGCTCCGGACCCGATGCCCTGTGCCGTCTCCCACTCGTCGGCGGTCGCCCTCCCGTCAGCGTGCTGCTCGGCCGCGGCGACCACCTCGCGCAGGTTGAGGTTCCACCGGCTCTCGGGACGGCCCGGAGCGAACCACCTCGACTCGGGCAGGAGATCCCAAACCGACCGGCCGTCCGGGTGGAAAGGGGCGTGGCGGATTACGGCGCACGCGAGCAGCCGCAGCTTCCTTTCGCTCCGGCAGGCGGTGACCAAGCCGATGAGGCGTTCGGGCATCTGTCGCTCATCCCAGATGCATCTGTCGCTCATTTCAGATGCTCGCTATCACGTCGCTCTCCATCGCCGACCTTGGACCGGTCTATCTCTGGACAAGCTATCACCTAAACCGGCCGGCCGCGTCGCGGTGGGATGGCCCGGAGACGCCCCCGGCCGACCGGTGATGTCGCCCGCCGCTGCCCCGAATCCGGGGTCACTCGATGTGCAGGAGCCGACAGGTCTCCTCGTAGCTCGGTTCGAGCGGCAGCAGCACCCGGAGGTCGGGGGCCAGCCAGAGGGGTAGGATCGGGAGCGGCTGCCCGAGGGTCATGGGGTAATGCCACACGTCCAGGAGCGACCGCCTCGCCGTTCGCTTGCGGGCCCGGACCGCGACCGCGTAGAGGTACGGCGGGGCCGGGCCGAGCTGGGGGTCGACCCCACCGATCAGGGCGAGCAGGTCGGCGTACAGATTGAATTGACGGATCGTCACCAGGTCGACAATTGAGACACAGACATCCTTCTGGAGCAGGGCCTCGACCTTGGCCGCGAACGCCCGCCGGTTCTCGGGCCGGTCCTTGTTCGCCGGGCTGACCAGCTCGACCGCGGCCACCAGCTGGCGGCCACGGTCGGCGTCGTACACCCGGACCTCGAACTCGTCCTGGTCGGCCAGGTCGGCCTCCAGGGTCAGGGTCGGGGTCGGCACCGCAGCTGTGGCCACACCCCCATTGGCTGCCCCGGTCGGTCGGCCGGTTTCGGCCGGTTCGTCGTGCTCGAACGCCGAGACGTCGATCTCGAACAGCTGCCCGACGTGAACGCTCGGCGCGGCGATATACCCCGCGGGGAGGATCTCGAACAGTTGCCGGACGAGCATTGCCGGCCACATGCCGTGGAGTTCGTTCCATACGTGCCGGTCGTTGACCGGCGAACGGAAATGATCGCGTAGCGGCACGGCTCACCCTCCGAAGCGATTCTACCCGTCCACGGGCGGGAGTTCACCGGCGGCGATTTCGGCCGGTTCTTCCTCCTTTTCCCCCGGGTCCCACGCGGAGCACCAGACCAAGGGGCTCAGTCCACGATCCCCGCCCCGAATGCGTCTTCCTCTTCGGGCTCGGCGCCCGGCGGGGGTTGTTCCGGGACCGTGGCGGTCACCGCTATCGCGTGCTCTTCGCCCTCGACCACGTCGGCCGCGTGAGCCTTCTTGATCGTCTCCTCGGTGCTGGTCGGGTCCACCACCCGGCACATCTCGGTCAGCTTGTCAGCAATCTCTTTCAACTCCGCCTTCCACTGTCGCTCGTCCAGGCCGGTCGGGGTGAGCTGTTCGAACTCTTCCAGGAGCAGGATGAGCCTCAGACAGTGGCGGAAAATGAGCCCCTCCTGCTTGGTCAGCTCCCGGCTGGTGACGTAGGTATTGAAGTTTCCGCCGTACCGGAACAGGAGGTCTCCCGCCGCCCACACCGCCTGCGTGGTGAAGTCCCCGACCTCGGGGTAATGCGAATCGAATAGCATCCGGAGCTTGTCGGCCAGAACCGGCGGCCGCTCGTCCCAGGGTACGAACTCGTCCTCTTCCTCGTCAGGCTCTCCCTCGGCTTTCGGGGGCTTCGCGGTCATCAGCCCGCGGGCGATCAGATCGGGGTCGAGTTTCTCGGTCGCCAGCGGCCCGGCGGACAGGTCGAACGGCACCCGGACGTACTTGAGCAGCGGGCGCGGGAGTTCCAGCACACTCTCGAGCGCCTGAATCCGTTCCTCCCGGCTGGCGATACCGAGCTGGTCGATCAGGTACGCCCCATACAACGGGTGACAGGCCCGGAACACGAGTAGCTTGTCGAGCGCCGGGGTCGGGGTGGCCGTGACCGGCTGGTACGACGGCAGAAGGTCGGGGGGTGGAGCGGCAACCGGCGCCGTCCGCAACCCGGCGATCGACTTGGGTTCGTCCTTTTTCCGATCGGCTTCGGCCTGCGCCTTCGCCGCGGCCACCTCGTCGGGCGTCGGCGGGAGCGGGTCCAGCTGAACGAACCCCTTCTCGTGGAGCGTGATCAGCATCCGGTTCAGCTGCTTCATCCCGGCCTCGACCCGGGGCTGGTCGAGCAGCCGCTTGCGGACCACGTTCCGGATACGGTCCACCTCGGGCGACACCTTCAGCAGGTACGCGAGCAGCCGCCACGGGAGCGGCCCCTTGCTGTAGAGCCGGGCCGGCGGGGCGCCCTTCAGCCGTTCGAAATCCGACTCGTTCCAGTACTTCCTCTGCTGGTTCCGGGTCGGCTTCTTCCGCTGGAGGTCCTTCTTCTTCTTCAGCATGACGGGGTCTTTCGCGTTCTCCGGGATCTGGTCGTACTGCTGCTTCCAGCGGAGAATCCGCACGTCGTCCTCGTGCGGGAACGCGAACACGAACCCTTCCGTGTCGTACTGCGGCCGGCCGGCCCGGCCGAAGATCTGGTGGGCGGTGCTCGGGTCGATCACCTTTTCCTTGCCGAATGGCCCCTTCACCAGGCTCGACAGCACGACCGACCGGGCCGGCAGGTTGATCCCCGCCGCGAGAGTCTCCGTGCAGAGCGCGACCGAGAGCAGCTTCTTCTCGAACAGGTCTTCGACCACGCGCCGGTACTTGGGGAGCAGCCCGGCATGGTGTACGCCGACCCCGCGGCGGAGCATCTGCTTCAGCTTGGGGCCCACCCCTTGCGGCCACTCCAGGTGGTCGACCTCCTTGTTCAGGGCCGTCTTCTGCGCGGGGCTCATGAGTTCGAGCCCCTTGAGCTGTTCGGCAATGCTCCAGCACTCGTCGCGGTTGAAGCAGAATACGAGGGCGGGCGTCTTCCGGGTCGTCTCGTCCCCCCTCGCGATGTCGACCAGCAGCTCGTTCAGGAACTTGTCGGGCGCCCAGTGGTAGGAGAGCGGGATCTTGCGCTCGCGCCCCTCGACCAGTTCCAGCTTCCGCCCGTGGTACCGGTCGAGCCAGGAAATGAACTCGATGGCGTTGCCGACCGTCGCCGACAGCAGCATCAGCTTGACGTGCTTGGGGAGCATGTTCAGCGACAGCTCCCAGACGATCCCCCGCTCCGGGTCGGCGAAGCTGTGGAACTCGTCCATCACCACCGCCGACACGTGGCCGAAGTCGAACCCCTCGGAGTGCAGTAAGCGGTTCAGCAGGATCTCGGCGACCACGACGAGCACCCGCGCGTTCGGGTTCACCCGCCGGTTGCCGGTGACGAGCCCGACGTCGTCCGCCTTGAACCCCCAGCGGACCGCGGCGGCCTGCATCTCGGCGAATTTCTGCTCGGTGAGGGCGATGAGCGGCGTGGTGTAGTATGCGACCGTGTTCGTGTGCAGGGCCTCGAACAGGGCGGCCTGCGCGACCAGCGTTTTCCCCGTCCCGGTGGGGGCGCACATCAGCACCCCCTGCTCGGCGGTGAACCACGCAAGGAGAGCTTCTTCCTGAACCGGGTACGGCGGGTAGGGCAGCTGTTCCAGGAATCTGGTCGCCAGGTCGTTACGGATCTCGGCCGCGGCCATACAGCTCCCTCAGGGTGAGATGACACTGTAGCAGACCGGCAGGAGATGCGAACACCACCCAGCTCATTCAGTGTGGTCCGCTCACGGGACGAGCGGAGCACACCCCCGACCGACCTTCGAAACGCCCGGCTCATCGTGCTCGCAGCGCCCACCCCACCCCGAGCCCGACCAGCGCAAGAATCAACACCGCCCCGGCGGCGTTCCAGTAATCGCGGCCGTTGCTCTCCCCGGGAGTCTCGGTCAGGTCGGGCGTCTTGGTCTCGACGATCTCGTTCCCGCCGTCCGGCCGTTTCCGCAATTCGAACGCATCGAACTGGTCGCCCGTCGCCGTCCGGGCCTCGTAGGTCAGTCGGTCGCCGGCGACCCGGATGAGCTGATAGAGCTGAACCCCCTCGCCTCTCCGGGCCATCCACGGCTGGTCGCCGAGGCCGTACAGCTTCGGCCCGCTCACCGACACGGCGTACACCGTCCCCCACTCGCCGAACACCTGGCCGCCGCTCAGGGTGTTGTCGTCCCGCATCAGCCCGCTGCGGCCGTAGGTGTGGTCGTGCCCCTGGAGGACGAGGTCTACTCCCTTCGGGGCCCGGTCGAACACCGGCCGCCACGCCTCCCGAAGGGCCTTGTTATCCCGCCCCTTGGCCGGCGAGTAGATCGGGTGGTGGAACGTGATGACGGTCCACCGGGACGGGTTGTTCGCGAGCACCCGGTCCAGCCACCCGACCTGGTCGGCGGTCCGCTCGTTGGAGTTCAGGCTGATGATCCGCACGCCCTGGAAGTCGAGGTAGTAGCACGTCTCTTCGAGCCCCGGCGGGCCGTTTTCGGGCAGGGTGAACTGGGCCCGCCAGTGGGCGGTCAGTTTCGGGCTGTACTCGTGGTTGCCGGGGGTCGGGACGCTCGGCACCATCCCGTTGATCCACCCGGCGGCGGTGTGCCACTCGCCCCACTGGGCGTCGTTCGGGCCGGAGTCCACCAGGTCGCCGGCGTGGACGATGAACCGGGCCTTGGGCATGTCCGAGAACGCCCCCCGGGCCACCCGCGACCAGTGCGCCTTGATGTCGTTCTGGGCGTCCCCGAAGTAGATGAACCCGAACGGCTCCGGCCGGTCGCTCGCCGTCTCGAACTGGAACCACTCGCTCCAGCTCTTCCCGCCGCCGACGCGGTATACGTATTTCGTCTTCGGTTTCAGGCCGTCGAAGTTGACGCTGTGGTAGTGGGCCTCGTTGATCGCCGTCTTGAGCAGCTGGGTCTGGGCCGGGACGCGGCGGACCTTGCCGCCCTGGGTGAACCGCGGTCCGCCTTCGGACAGGGCAATCTCGGCAGCCGCTTCGGTCACGGTCGGGTCGGTGCGCCAGGTCACCGCCTGGGTCGTCGCCGGGTCGCCCTTCCAGGTCAGGATCACGCGGTCGGGCACCGGGCCCGGCCGGTGGGTCTGCTTCTCCAGCTCGATCCGGGCGGCCTTCTCTTGAGGATCTTCGACCCGGCGCGGCGGCGGGGCAACTTCCTGCGAGAACGAAACCGCTACGACAACGAGGACTGCGACACCGGTCGAGACGGTGGCGATCCGGACCTTACGAGTCATGATGGCGGGTGGGTTTGGGGAGGGTTCGGCGGGGTCGTCACTCCATCATGGTGGGGCTCTGTGGCATTTCCACCCCCCGGAAGATGAAGATTGCGAAAAACCGCGATCCCCCTTCCGGCCGACCGGATTCGGTCTAGACGAATGGCAAAACGCTTTGCCAGTGATACCCGGGCCGGGTATCGTTCAGGAATTGCTCCCCGTCTCCTCCACCGCTGCCGCGGAGGCTTCCTCTCATGACCCGCCAGACTCGCCGTTCGTTCCTGAAATCGACACTCGCCACCGCTGCCACGGTCACCGTCGCCGGCACCAAGTCGTCCGGGAAGATCCTCGGAGCGAACGACACGATCCGCATTGCTATCGCCGGGCTGAACGGCCGCGGCGAATCCCACGTCGGCGCCTATTCCGGAATGAAGGGCGTCGAAATCGCGTACCTGATCGACCCGGACAAGCGGACCTACAAGAAGCGGATCGACCAGCTGGCGGCCAAGGGCCGGCCCGAACCCGTCTGCGTGCAGGACGTCCGGAAGGCGTTTGAGGACAAGACCCTCGACGCGGTCTCGATCGCCACCCCGAATCACTGGCACGCCCTGATGACGATCTGGGCCTGCCAGGCCGGGAAGGACGTGTACGTCGAGAAGCCGTGCAGCCACAACATCCATGAAGGGCGGATCGCGGTTGATATGGCCCGCAAGTACAAGCGGATCGTCCAGCACGGGACCCAGAATCGTAGCAGTCAGTCGTGGGCCCAGCTCGCGGCCGTCGCCAGGAGCGGGAAGCTCGGCAAACTGCTCGTCTCCCGGGGGCTCTGCTACAAGTCCCGCGGGTCGATCGGGACGAAGCCGGCGACCGCCCCGCCGGCCGAAGTCGACTTCAACATCTGGCTCGGGCCGGCGACCGAGCAGCCGCACCACGCCAATCTCGTCCATTACAACTGGCACTGGTTCTGGGACTTCGGCAACGGCGACATCGGGAACCAGGGCGTCCACCAGATGGACGTCGCCCGCTGGCTGATCCCCGGGGCGGTCTGGCCGAAGACGACGATCAGCCTCGGCGGGCGGTTCGGTTATACCGACCAGGGCCAGACCCCGAACACGCAAATCACTGTCATGGACTATGGTGAAACTCTCCTGATCTTCGAGGTGCGTGGGTTGAAAACGGCGCCCCAGAACGGGCAGACGATCGGCAACATCCTGCACTTCGAGGCCGGCACGGTGGCCGGCGGGAAGTTCTACCCCAAGGGCAAGTCTGAGGGCGAACCGCTTCCGAAAGTGGACGTGCAGCCGGAGAAGAAATCCGGGGACATCTTCGGCAACTTCATCGCCTGCATGCGGAGCCGGAAGGTGGAAGAGCAACACGCGGACATTGCCGTCGGGCACGTGTCGGCGGGCCTCTGCCACCTGGCCAACATCTCGTACCGGCTCGGGGCGGAGACGGCGTTCAACCCGCGGACCGGAGCGGTGGCCGGGAACGATTTCGCGACCGAGACGCTGGCCAAAACGGAAGAGCACCTCAAGGACAACGGCGTGGTGCTCGACGACGCGAAGCTACGGGTCGGGCGGAAGCTGGAGTTCGACGCCGAGACGGAGACGTTCAAGAACGACCCCGACGCGAACGCCCTTCTCACCCGCAAGTACCGCGCTCCGTTCGTCCCAGACCGGCCGGTGTGAGGAACCAGGACTCTCAGGGCGCCCAGGGCGTTGCCCTGGGCTAATCGCTGTCACCCTGTTGGGGTGAAAACATACGCCGTTGGTCGAGATTTTCAGTCCAAAGGACTGACAGCACTTAGCCCAGAGCAACGCCCTGGGCGTCTGGTGCCCGGGCGCTACCCCCCGGGCACCAGACGCCGCACACCACCACACGACACGGAACCCGACCCCACGCTCATGACCGCCTCCGTCTTCTTCGCACTCGCGTTGACCCCCGGCGCCGAACCGCCGGTCGCCGCCGATCTCGTCTTGCTCGGGGGCAAGGTCTGGACCGTAGACCCGGCCCGGCCGCAGGCCGAGGCGGTCGCCGTGTGGCACGGGCGCATCCTGAAGGTTGGCTCCGACGCCGAGGTGAAACCGCTGATCGGGTCTGCCACGAATGTGATCGGCCTGAAAGGCCGCCGCGTCGTCCCGGGCTTTTACGACAGTCACGTCCACTGGCTCGACGGCGGGCTGTCGCTCGCCGAGGTCGATCTGAAAGACGCGAAGGACGAGGCCGAGTTCGGCCGGCGGCTCGCGGAGTTCAACAAACAGCTCCCCCGCGACCGGTGGATCGTCGGCGGGAACTGGGACCACGACCGCACCTTCGGCGGCCAGCTCCCGACCGCCGCCACGATCGACAAGTACGTCAAGGCCCGGCCAGTCGTCATCCGCCGGTACGACGGGCACATGGTGCTTGCGAACTCCGCAGTTCTGAAGCTCGCCGGGGTGACGGCAGAGACGAAGGACCCGCCCGGCGGCGTGGTGTACCGGCTCGCCGACGGAAAGACCCCGTCCGGCGTCCTCAAGGACAACGCGATGGCGCTCGTCGACCGGGTCACCCCCGCACCGGACGCCGGGGCGATCCTCGAAGCCGTCCTCGCCGCCCAGAAACTGGCCGCCGAGCTCGGCGTAACCAGTGTTCAGGACATGGACGGGAGTTCCACCCCGACCCGCCGCACTCTCTTCCGCACCCTCCAACAGTTCGCCCGCGCGAACCGGCTCACCTGCCGAATCGACCTCCGCTGGCCGATCGGCCTCCACAAGGAGATCGCAGACCTCGGGGCCGAAGCGGATTTCGGGACCGACTTCGTGCGGATCGGCGGGGTGAAGGGGTTCATGGACGGGTCGCTCGGGAGTAGTACGGCCAGGATGTTCGACCCGTTCGAGGCCGACTCCAAGAACCTGGGCGTGTACGTCACCCCGCCGGACGTGATGCGGGCACAAATCCGGTCGGCGGACGCCGCCGGGCTGAACGTGTGCGTCCACGCGATCGGGGACGAGGCGAACGCGGTCCTGCTCGACCTGTTCGCCGACGTGGGGCGGGCGAATGGGGCACGCGACAGGCGGTTTCGGGTCGAACACGCCCAGCATTTGCGACCGGCGGACTACCCGCGGTTCAAGCAACTCGGGGTGATCGCCTCGATGCAGCCGTACCACGCGATCGACGACGGCCGGTGGGCCGAAGGCCGGATCGGGGCGAAGCGGTGCGCGAGCTCCTATGCGTTCCGCTCCGTTCTCGACAGCGGCGGCCGACTGGCGTTCGGGTCGGACTGGCCGGTCGCCCCGCTCGACCCGCTGGCCGGGATTGATGCCGCCGTGAACCGCCGGACGCTCGACGGTAAGCACCCGAACGGGTGGTTCCCGGAACAGCGGATCTCGGTGCCGGAAGCCGTGGAGGCGTATACACTCGGCAGCGCCTACGCCGCGTTCCAGGAGGCCGATCGTGGGTCGGTCACGGCCGGGAAACTGGCGGACCTGGTGGTATTGTCGCGCGACATCTTCGACCCCGCGGAGCGGGACCGGATCGCGACCACAAAAGTCGACGTGACGGTCGTCGGCGGGCGGGTGGTGTTCGAGCGGAGGTGAGAGTGACTGGTGAAGACTGATCACGAAAACGGGCCGATCGGGCATGCTTTCTTGTGGCACAGGTCTCCAGCCCTGTGCAGCTGCACAGGGCTAGAGACCTGTGCCACAAGACCACTCGGCGGGTGGGGTTCATCCGTCGCTCGCCTGGGCTGAATGAGAGGCATGGGCGCCGGCATCAGTCCAGCCCTTTCACGTCGGCCGGTTTGAACTCGACTCCGATGATCGCGGTGACCGGCACGTCCTTGCCGCGGTACTCGATCTTCCCGCGCCGGACTTGCACCCGCCACAGGACCGGGTCTTTCGAGTCGCGAACGGCCTTCGTGACCCGCCTGTCCGAGTCGGAGACGACGACGTACTCGCGGGTCTCGCCGGGCTTGAGAGGGACGGCGTCTGTCTCCTGGGCGGCCTCGTATTTCCGCTCGACCCGGGTGCCGAACGGCCAGTCGACCGCGCCGCCCCAGAAGGTCTGTTTGCCCACCACCAGCCCGGTCCCCGGGCGGTCGTTGCCCAGTGCTTTCCGGTTGAACGCCGGGTCCAGGGGGTGAATCAGGAGGTCGTCGGACGTGTTCCGCACCTTGAGGTGCAGGACCAGCGCCGTCGGGGTCTCGACGGTGTACTTCGCAGTTCCGCCTCCCCCCTTCCCCTCGGAAATGATCTTCAGCCCGCGTTCCTCGACCTGTGTCGGCTCGATTTCGAGCTGCCCGATGGCGAGCTTGCTCCCGACGGCGACCCGGAGTTCCGGGGGCAACGGGGCGTCCAGCGGACCGGTGAGTTTACTCACCTTCTTCCGCTCGGCCGGTTTGAATTCACCGAAGTCGTCCGGAATCGTGGACAGTGGGTGCCCGGCGGGGGCACCCGATTTGAAGAACAACCCGTACACCGCGAGCCCGGTCATCAACAGAGCGTAAGGGAGGAGCACGAAAAACCCGACCTTGATCAGGGTTCCGGGGCCGCCCGGTGAGGCGGCCGGCGCGTGAGACCGCCCGACGGGTCGACCGGGCCGGGTGGTCGGCTCGGGCCCCAACTCTTCCGCGGGCGAAAGCTCCTCCACTGGCACCGGCACCGGAACGACGGGGAGGGGTGCCGCGGGGGCCGGGCCGGGGACCATCGCGTCGAGCCCGGCCCACGGGTTCGCCCCGGCTGACGGGGGGACCGTCCCACCGACAGGGACGATGGTCGGGACGGGGGGAGCTGGGGGCAAAGGCACAACAACCGGGGCGGGTGTACGAGCATGGGCACCAACCGCCGGCCGCGGCGGGGCTGCTGCCGGGGTCGGGACCGGTGCCGGCGATCCAAGATCAGCGAACGGGTCGTTCGCCGCTGTCGGTTGTGGCGCCAGGCTCGGGGGGACGGCATGGGGCGCGGGCTCGAAGTGAGCAAAGGGGCGAGCCGGCTCCGGCGGCACCACGGGCGTAACAGAGAGGGGGGGTGGCGAAACCGGGACCGGCCTGGGCGCAGACGCCGGCTGGGCCCCGAGGTCCTCGAACGGGTCTCCATCCGGGAGTGGGACCGGAGCAGGGTGCTGGACTACGGTCGGTGGCGGAAGATCGGCCAGGGCCGGCATGTCCGGAACACGGAACCGGTTTTCGTTCGGCGTGACGAACACCTCGTCCCCGTCGTCCTCGTGCTCCCCGAAGATACTGTCCGGTGCCTCCTTGGAAGGAATGTTGAACACCGGCAAATCGTCGGGCAACTGGGGAACGGGAGCGGGCGGTTTGGCCGGCGGCACAGAGGCCTGAGGCCGGGTCGGCTGCACGAGTACGGGGGGAGTCACTTGCGAGGGCGCCACCGCGGGCGGAACGGATGGCGGCGGAACCGTCGGGACCGGCGCGGCGGGGGGTGATACGGGCGGGGCGGCCTGGGTCGGCGTCGGTGCAAGGACGACTTGCTTACAGTGCGGGCACCGGACGTTCCGGCCGAGGAGTTCGATCCCCACGCCCATCCGCCGGCCGCAGAATGGGCACGGAAAGGTTTGTGTTTGCATCGGGGTGAGAGGCGATAAGGCAACCCCAGGGCCGTGCGGGGGGTACGATCCGGGGCCGGGTCGCCGAGTCGTTATCATACCCCCGCCGTCCCGAAACACCACCGCCCACCCGCGGGTTCGGGTGGGCGGCGGGAGTCGTCAACCGGTACTCACTGACCGTCCGGCTTCTTCGCGCTCGGGGTGGCGTCGCCCGGGGCCTGCCCGGTCGCCCACTTCAACCCGCCGATCAGGTGTTTTTGGAACCGCTCGTCCTTCCACACCTCTTTGCGGTGCCCGAGCGAGGTGTAGAAGCTTTTCCCCTTGCCGTATTCCTGACCCCACGAGATCGCGTAGTCCTGGTCCTTCCGCTTCCCCTTGGTCACGTCGATCGACGAGTTGTCCACGCTCAGGATGATGTGCAGTTTCTCCCGGCTGTAGGGGGCGTCGCGGAACTGGTAGATCTCGTCGGTGATCTCGTCCCCGGACGTGAACCCGGCCGCCGCGGCGTGCTTCGGGTCCTCCACCTTGACCTTGATCTTTTGGTGCCACGGATGCCCGTCGAAGTACCCGCCGACCAGCCCGCCGTAGGACGTGCCGTACAGCGTGTCGGTCGCACAGTGGGTACCGGCGAAGGCCCCGCCGTCCTTCACCCACTGCTCCAGGTCGGCCAGTTCCTCCTTGGTCAGCGGGTTCCCGGTGGTGAAGAACAGGACGACGTCGAAATTCTTCAGCGTCTCCTTGTTCACCCGCCCCATGTTCTCCTTATCGATCGTCAGGCCCGTGCGGGCGCGGAAGTCTTTGCCGTACTTCTCCAGCACTTTTTCGTCCGGCTCGCGGGTGAACCGCCACGCGGTGACCTCGAACCCGTTCTTCGGCCCGATCTCCTTCAGCACGTCCTCGGCGACCCCGACCGAGTCGTGGACGAACCCGCCGCTGTCGGTCACGAGGAGCAGGCGCTTGGTCTTCTGGGCCCGGTCGACGACCGGGGCGGTCCAGGAGTAGGTCGAGAGGCAGGCCGCGACGAGAGCGACGGCGGGAAACAGCCAACGGACCTTCATGGGTGTGAACTCCGCGAGCGGGGAAAGGAGAGTAGGGGCGGGACTTCTGTCAATGCGGAATGCGGAACTCGGATTGCGGAATGAAAACCGTGCATTCTGGCCTCGATGCCGCAATCCGAGTTCCGCATTCCGCATTTGAAGAATTGTATGAGGGGGAAGCGACCCGCGGCGACCGGCGGGTGCATCACACCCTCTTCACCACGACCAGCGTCCGGTCGTCGGCGGACGGGACGCCGGCGGTGAACGCGGACCATGTGTCGAGGATCGACCGGAGGAGGGCGTCGGCCGACAGCGAGGGATCGGTCAGCGCCTCGTCGATCCGGGTGGTGCCGAACACGT
This sequence comes from Gemmataceae bacterium, assembly GCA_028288765.1. Lineage (GTDB taxonomy): Bacteria > Planctomycetota > Planctomycetia > Gemmatales > Gemmataceae > Urbifossiella. The sequence goes on from JAQGHQ010000296.1 coordinate 69,137, forward strand.
CGTCGGCGGCGTTCACCGCCTCGATCATCCCGTCGGTGAACAGCACCACCTGATCGCCCGGCTGGAGCGGGACCGACTGCTCGGGGTACACCTCGTCCGGCTTGATCCCGAGCGGGAGCCGCTGGGCACGGTTCAGCACCGCCCGCGTGCCGTCGTCCCCCTTGACCAGCCGCGGCGGGGTGTGCCCGGCACTGGCGTAGGTGAGGAGCCCCTTCACCGGGTCGAAGACGGCGTAGAACGCGGTCACGAAGTTGCCGGTCGGGCGGGTGTAGCGGCGGGCGAGGTGGGCGTTCAGGTACGTGAGCAGCTCCCCGGGGTGGTACGGCGGCTCGGCGCGGGAGTGGATGATCGAGTGGGTCATGGCCATCAGGACCGCCGCCGGGGTCCCGTGCCCGCTCGCGTCCGCGACCAGCACGCCCAGCTGCCCGCCGGGGAGCGGGAAGAAGTCGTAATAGTCGCCGCCCGCCCGTTTCGCCGTCTGGTAATGCACGGCCACGTCCAGCCCCGGGACCGCCGGCGTCCCGGTCGGCAGGAGCGCCTTCTGGATGTCGGCGACCGTCCGGAGCTCGAAATCGACCGCGTCGTACGCCTCCCGCACCGCCTCCGACAGCACCAGGGTCTGGAGCGCGCGGGCGAAGAGGTTGCTGAGCATTACCAGGTCGGGGACGCGGTCGCGGGGAAACCCGCCCGGCTCTTCCCGGCCGAGGACCAGGGCGTTCACCGCCGCTCCGTGCTCGAACTGCGGGATGATGAGCAGCGACCGCTGCCCGGCGAGGTACGCGGCGGCCGGGTCCGCCGGGTCCAGCTTCAGGTGGTCGATCACCCGCGGCTCGTCGGCGTAGAGGAGCTCGGCCAGCAACCCGCCGGAGTAGACGGGCAGCCGGTGCGATTCCTTCCACGGGTTGACAGGGTCTTTCCACAAGTTGAACCGCGTGACCCGGTACTCGGGGGGGCGGAGCCCGCGGCGGGAAATGGACAGGCGGCGGGTGACGGGGAACAGTTCGTCCATCCGCCGGGCAAAGAGCTGGTACATCTCCTGCGGGTCGGACGACCGGCTCAGTTCCCGCATCAGCTCGACGCTCACGGCGAGCCGGGTCCGGGCGTTTCGGGATTCGGTGTCGAAGAAATCGGATGTCACGGGCATCGCCGCCTCCGCGGCCGGAGGCCCCGAAGGGCCGGAAGGGCGACTGTTAGTAGACCCTGACCGGGCGCGAAGTACAAGCGCGGCGGAGGATTTTCCTGATCGAGCAAGCTGGCTGGTAGCAAGGTGTACCGGCTTGACGAGACAGGACGGCGGGGCAAGGATGGCGATACTCACAGGTCAGCTCGTGACCGCCCGGATCGTGACCGAGGGCCCCCGATGCGCTCCCGCGCCTTGCTCGCGTGCCTCTCCGCGGCCGCCGTCGTCGTCGCCGCCTGGCTCAGTCAGGCCAGGCCGGAGGGGGAGACCTTCGTCCACTGGGAACCGGTCGCGCCGGGGGTGTATCGGACCAAGGACTCCCCGCACGGGTATGCCGTGGTTTCCGGGAAGAAGGCCGTATTGATCGACGCGCCGGTGCCCCCCGATGTCGTCGCGGAACTTCGGACCGAAGCCGTCGAGGTGGTCCTCCTCACCCACCACCACCGGGATACCGCCGCGTTCGCCTCGGCTTACCGGGCGAAGGGGGTCCCCGTCCGGGCGGCGAAGGAGGCCACCGACTGGCTCACCCCGGAGGGCGTGGCGAAATACTGGAAGGAGTCGATCCCGCTCCGCAACTCCCGCACTGCGTACTTCGTCCTCCCGGAAGGCGTACCGGGGGTCGATTGCACGCTCGAGGACGGCAAGCCGATCACATTCGGCGGGTGGCAGATCACCCCGATCGCGACCCCGGGCCACTCCCGCGACCACCTCGCGTTCCGCCTCCGGCCGGCCGCCGACAAGCCTGGCCCGGACCTGGTCTTTTGCGGCGACGCATTCCATTCCGCCGGGAAGATGTGGGCCCCCTTCACGACCGACTGGGACCACTGGACCGACGTGGGGTTGAAGCCGACGGCCGAATCGCTCCGGAAGCTGGCGAAACTCCCGATTTCACACCTCTGCCCCGCGCACGGCCCGGTCGTCACCCGGGAGATTCCCAAGGCGCTCACCGCCACGGCCGAGGCGGTCGAGGAAGCGGGGTTCATGAAGAGCTTCGAGCGGTTCACGAAACAGCGGCTCGGCGACGCCCCGAAGTACCCGTTCCTGGTCCCGAAAGAGCAGGTCGCGAGTGCCGGGGACAAGCCCTGGGCGAAGGTCGCGGACCACCTGTGGATCACCGGGAACACCTACGTCCTGAAGGCGAAGGACGGCGACGGGATTCTGGTCCTCGACCCGTGGGGCCAGGGGAGCGCGGACCAGGTCGAGAAACTCCGCAAGGAAGAGAAGCTCGGGCCGGTGGAAGTGGTGGGGTTCAGCCACGCCCACTACGACCACTTCGACGGCATCCACGTCCTCAACGGCCGCGACCGCTGTGAGGTGTGGGGCCTCGACCTCGTCGCCCTCCCGCTCAAGGACCCGCTCCTGATCCGCGCCCCGTTCCTCGACCCGCGGCCGATCAGGTTCACCAAGGAGCTCAAGGACGGCCAGACCGCCGCCTGGGGCGGGTACACGTTCAAATTCCATCACCTCCCCGGGCAGTCGTGGTTCAGCTCCGGGATCGAGACGACAATTGACGGGAAGCGGTGCGTGTTCACCGCCGATAACTTCTTCCACCAGGACCAGTTCAGCGGCACGGGCGGGTGGATGGGCCTGAACCGCAGTTCGCCGGTGCCCTACGGAACGAGTGCGAAAAAGGTACTCGACATCGCCCCGGAGTGGGTGCTCGCCGAGCACGGCGGGCCGTACGTGTTCAGTGCCGAGGATTACCGCCGGCGGGTGAAGTGGGGCGAGGCGGCGGGGAAGGTGTGCGACGCCCTCTGCGTCTCCGGGAGCCACCTCCGGGACTGGACTCCCCACCGGGTCTCGGTCGGGCCGGTCCTCATTACGGCAACGCCCGCCGGCCGGATTACCGTGGGAGTGACCGTGGACGGGAGCGGCTCGCAGGTGGAGGAAGGCGAGCTCGTCCTTGCCGGCCGCGGGGTTTTCCCGAATCAGTCCCGGGCTTTCCGGGTGAACCCGGGTCAGCGCTGGGTCGGGGAGTGGAAGGTCGACTTGCCCGCGAGGCTTGCTCCGGGCCGGTACGTGTTCGCAATTGAGGTACGGGACTCGACCGGGGCGAGCCCGGCCGACCCGTTCGTTGCGGTCGATATCCCGTGAAGAAAAGGCGGTTCCGAAACGGTCGAACTGGGGTTCACGTTCGCCCGCTCGACAGAGCCCCATCGGGTTTCGCATCCTAGCTACAACCCTTGAAATCGTTAAGGCTTACTCACATCTCCGGGCAGTACTGGGCCGTCTATTCGTTGCGGTTACAACGGAAAACCCGTATAACGAATTGGGTCCGTCCACTCTCTGTCTGCGCCGTTTGACCAGTCGACGCAACCAGACCGGCTGCCCCGACGACCGGTTTCATTTGAGGTTCTCCGAGATGCCAACCCTGAAGCTGCGGCGGATCGACCTTTCGGCCCCGAACGCCGCGGCCCAGATCAAGAAACTTCGCGATCAGTTCTTCATCGACGCGAACACCGTGTCGGCGGCCAGCAAGAAGCTCTACACGGCCGTATTCGGGGAAGCCCTGTCCCCCGCCGCGGCGGTCGCGCGGATCTGCGACGACGTCCGCGACAAGGGATTGTCGGCGGTTCTTCAGTACACCGAGGCGTTCGACAAGGTGAAGATGAAGCCGGACGGGTTCCGGGTGAAGCCGGCCGAGCTGGCCGAGGCGCACGCCGCGGTCGGGGACGATTTTTTGGAGGTCCTCCGCCAGATCCGCTACAACGTGATGCAATTCCAGTCCGGCCTGCTCCACCGGGACGCCGAGATGCGGGTGTCCGGGAAGCACGAGCTGCACCTTCGCTACCGGCCGCTGCGGCGGGTCGGGGTGTACTGCCCTGGCGGGGCGGCGGCCTACCCGTCCACCCTCCTGATGACTGTTTGTCCGGCCCAGGCGGCGGGGGTCGAGAACATCGTCGTGTGCCTGCCGCCGAAAGACACCGGGGCGTACAACCAGGAGATGCTGGCCACCTGTCACGAGCTCGGGATCAAGGAGGTCTACCGGGTCGGCGGGGCCCAGGCGGTCGCCGCGATGGCCTACGGGGTCGAGGGGCTCGAACCGGTGGACATGATCGTCGGCCCCGGTAACCAGCCGGTCGCGCTCGCCAAGCGGCACGTCTTCGGGACGGTCGCGATCGACTGTCTGGCCGGCCCGAGTGAGATCGTGGTGATCGCGGACGATTCCGCCCACCCGGATTACGTCGCGCTCGACCTGATCGCCCAGGCCGAGCACGCCCCCGGGGCCGCGACCCTGCTCACCTGGTACGAGCCGCTTCTGGACGAGGTGCAGGCCGCGCTGGAGAAACGGCTGGCGAAGCTCTCGCGGGCCGACCTCGCCCGGGACAGCCTGGAGCGGTTCGGGGCGTTCGTACTCGCGCCGGACAAGCAGGCGGCGGTCGACTGCGTGAACCAACTGGCCCCCGAACACCTGCACATCCAGACCCGCGACCCGGACTCCCTGGTGGAGGAGGTCGAGAACGCCGGGGCGGTGTTCCTCGGGCCGTTCACCCCGGTGGCGGTCGGGGATTACGCGGCCGGGCCGTCGCACGTCCTGCCCACGGGCGGAACGGCGCGGTTCAGCAGCGGGCTCAACGCGAACGACTTCCGCAAGCGGACGAGCATCCTCCGGTTCACCCGGAACGGGCTGAAGGAGATCGCGGATGACGTGATCTTCCTGGCGAACAAGGAAGGCCTGACCGGGCACGCCGCGAGCGTCGAGCAGCGCGCCACCGATAACGGCCCCGCCGCCCGCCCCAAGCCGAAGCCCGACAAGGCCGCCGTTCAGAAAAAATAAATCAGTAATCTCACGCAAAGACGCAAAGAATGAAACTTTTGAATGTAGATTTCCATTCTTTGCGTCTTTGCGACTTTGCGTGAGATTACTCTTCGCTCTCCCGCGGATTTCTCCGTGAACGGTGTTCGACCTAACATCCTCGCCATGAAGGGCTACGTGCCCGGCGAGCAGCTGAACGACCCGGACATCGTCAAGCTGAACACGAACGAGAACCCCTACCCCCCTTCCCCGCGGGTGTTCGAGGCGATCCGGACCGCCCTCACCGCCGACAAGCTCCGCAAGTACCCGCAGCCGCTCGGGGACACGTTCCGACAGGCCGCCGGGCGAGTCCTGGGGGTCGAGCCCGATTCCATCCTGATCGGCAACGGGTCGGACGACATTCTCACAATCCTGACCCGTACTTTCGTCCCGGAAGGCGGGCGGATCGTTTCCCCCACCCCGAGTTACATCCTCTATCGCAGTCTGGCCGAGATTCAGGGTGCCCGGTTCGAAACAATCCGGTTCGGCGAGGACTGGAAGAGGTTTTCCGGGCCGTGGCCGGCACCCGGTGCGAATCTGGCGTTCCTTCCCAACCCGAACTCGCCCTCCGGCACGATGCTCCCGGTGCCCGTGGTCCTCAAACTCGCGGGCGACGTGAACGCCCTCGTCCTCGATGAGGCGTACGCCGACTTCGCCGACTGGAACGGGCTGGCTCTTCTTCCTCGCGTCCCGAACCTGATTGTGACCCGGAGCTTCAGCAAGGCGTACTCGCTGGCGGGCATCCGGTTCGGGTTCGCGGTCGCCGATCCCGCGATTGTCCGCGAGATCGTGAAGGTGAAGGACTCCTATAACTGTGACGTGTTGAGCCTCGCCGCCGCGACCGCGGCCGTCGAGGATCAGGACTACTTCCGCGGGGTGAAGACGAAGGTCCTCGCCACCCGCGAGCGGATGCGGAGAGAGCTCGGTGAACTCGGGTTCGAAGTAACACCGAGTCACGCCAACTTCCTCTGGTGCCGCCGGTCTGACCGCCCGGTGAAGCCCGTCTACGAGGAGTTGAAGCAGCGGAAGATTTTGATCCGGTATATGAACTACGACGGGTACGACGGGCTCCGCATCTCGGTCGGGACGGACGAGGAGATCGACCGCTTACTGGCTGAGTTGAACACGATCCTCTAGACAGTTCCAAGGTCCAGATCACAGGTTCCACGGACAGCACTGGACCCTGGACCCTGGACCCTGGACCCTGGACCCTGGAACGACCGAGAATGCCCCGCACAGCACACATCCACCGCGAGACCGCCGAGACGGCTATCGAACTGGACCTGAACCTCGACGGCACCGGCAAGGTTCAGGTGTCCACCGGGGTCGGGTTCTTCGACCACATGCTCACCCACATCGCGAAGCACGGACTGTTCGACCTGACCGTGAACGCGAAGGGCGACCTCCACATCGACGCCCACCACACCGTCGAGGACGTGGGCATCTGCTTCGGCAAGGCGGTCGTGCAGGCACTCGGCGACAAGGCCGGTATCCGGCGGTACGGCGACGCGACGCTCCCGATGGACGAAACGCTCGTCACCGCCGCGGTGGACCTGAGCGGACGGCCGTTTCTGGTCTGGCGGGCGGACGTCCCGCTCGAACCCCTCGGCACCTTCTCGTCCCAGCTCGCCGAGGAGTTCTGGCGGGCGGTGTCGTCGGCCGGGCTGATGAACCTGCACGTGATGCTGCACCACGGGCGGAACACGCACCACATCGTCGAGGGCATCTTCAAGGCATGCGCCCGGGCGCTGCGACAGGCGGTCGAACCCGACCCGCGAGCCACCGGGGTGCCGTCCACGAAGGGAGTGCTCTGATGGCGGGCTCCCCGGTCGTGGAGTTTTACGCCGGCCGGCAACCCGATTATCTGGGGCGGACGCTCGACCAAATTCTCGGGTGGGACGACGAGGAACTGGAGAACCGCCACAACTTCATTCAGATCCTGTTCCCGACCTTCGAGCGGAGCGGCGTGACACCCCGCGCCCCGACCCTCACGACCGAAGACGTCGAGGCGTTTCATCAGGACGACGCCCTCCGGGCGAATCTCGCCCGGGCATTCGACCGGATGCTCTCCTTCTACGGCCTGGTGCGCGACCCGCAATCCGGCGAGATCGGCCGGGGGCCGAACTTCGGCGAGCGGTCGGCGAACTGGGTCAGTCCGCACAACCACAACTATCTCCGGATCACCCGCATCCTCAAGTGCCTGAGTGCCCTGGGGCTCGCGGACCGGGCCGCCGCGTTCCTCCATGAGCTCGAAACGATCTACCGTGAACTCGGGGAAGCGATCGGCCCGGACACGCTCCGGTTCTGGCGGGCTGCGGTGTCGTAGGCCCCTCATACAGGAACCCGGTGAGACGGTCGCATTCGGTTTGATCCGTGTCGCGCCGGACTGACTCGGCAGTTGAGCCATCCGGCTCGGTCGGGTCGGTGCCACGGACCCGCGAGCGGATACCCCCGCACCGACGAAAAAGCGACCGTCTCATCGGGTTCCTGTATCAAGGCAATGCCCTGGGGATCGGCCAATTTCGGCAAGCGCAAATCCGGATAAACTCTTGACAGTGAGGTTCCGTCCGTGGCAGTGAAGAAGGCGTCCGGCCCGTCAGTGGATGAAGTCGTGACGCAGGCGATCGTAAAGGTGGCCACGTCGCCGACGCCACTCCGGCTTTCCGGGAAGGGCGATCCGCCGGCCGTCTTCGCCAGCAGCGCCGGGGTCAACAAGGAAGCGATGGCCCGGTGCCTGGCCGAGACCGACCCGCTCCTCCGGGTCGTCGGGGCCGCGAAAACGGGGCCCGTCCAGCTGACCCCGGCCGGGTTCCGGAAGGCGATCTCACAGATTCCGGAGGACCGGATCGGTCATGTCGCGAGGGAGATCGCGTCGGGACTGCCTCCGGAGACCCGGGCCGAATTCCTGAACGAGGTCATCGGCCGGAGTCCGGCGGCGGCGGCTGAGATCATCCCGCTCTACGAGGAGGCGGTGGCGGCCGAGAAGGCTGCGGCCGAGGCCCACGTTGCGGCCGCGGCGAAGAAGAAGCAGGCCGAGGTGGAGACCCTGAGGGCGGTGCAACGGTGGAAGGATCTCGTCGAACAGCGACGACGACAGCGCGTCGAAGCTCTACGAAAAGAACTGGAGGCGGAGGGCGAAATGCCTCCGCCCCAGGAGCGAGCGACCGCAGTTCTGCCACCGCCAGTCGCTCCCCTGCCCCGACTTCGACCCGAAACCGTCGATGACGCCGGGTTCCGCCGACAGGTCGCCCGCCGGCTCGTGTCCGCGTGGCTCGAAGCCGTCGAGGCGAACAAGCCTGAACCCCGACAATACCTGGAGACGGCGATCTGGAACGTGAGCGGGTTCCGTCAGCTCGGCGACCCGGGGGGAACCGTGTCGTTCGACGGCACCTATCACGAGTCCGACGAGGGCATTTCGACCGGGGCCGCCGTGCGGGTCGTCCGCCCCGGGTGGGTGCTCGAAGAGGAGAATGACCGCGAATATGTGGTTCTCCCGGCCCAGGTAACCAGGCGAGGTGCGTGATGGCCGACCGGGTCTTCTGCATCGATTTCGGCAGCGCGTTCACCAAGGTCGCCCTCCGCCGGGACCCCGGTGCCGATACCGAACTGTTGACGAGCCGGGTGGAAGGGATCGGGGCGGAGTTCTGCATCCCGACAGTCGCCGCGCTGGACCGGACCGCCGCCCGGCTCGTGCCGGAGTTCGGCACCAAGGCCGTGAACCGGACGCCCGGGAATGGGATCGAGGTCTACCAGAACTGGAAGAAATGGGTATTCGCCGTCCCCGAGGCCACGAGCCAGTCCCAGGCCCCGCCCCTCGAACTCTTCCTCCAGGCCGAGGAAACGAACCACCTGGCGTCGAAGTTCGGCGTGTCGGGCGGACAGCTGACCCAGCTCCGCCAGCTGGTCGCGACAGCACGGATCCTGACCGGCGGGCCGGGCGGCCGGGTCGTATCCCCGGAGGCCCAACAGCACACCTTCGCCGCCACGCTCGCCCCGCACTTCTTCCGCTGGCTCCGAGAAGTCGTCCTGGATGCCTGCACCCGGCTGAAGACGACCGGCCTGAAGTTCGAGGACATCCCGGTCCGGGTGACCGTCCCCGCCTTCGGCCACGGTAAAGACCCGGAGGGGCACCCCGGGAGCAAGCTCCTCACCGACGCCCTGGCAAAGGCCGGGTGGCGCCTGCATCCGGACCGGCCGGCCGTCTCCGAGCCGTATTCCAACGCGGTCGGCATTCTCACGAAGGGGAGCAACGTCCTCCAGAAATCCCGGGTCCAGCTCGGCGCCATGTTCGGGAAGGGACCGCTGATAACAGTCCTGAAGGACTCGGCCCATCACCCGGCGTACCGGGCGGTCGTGATCGACGTCGGGGCGTTCACCACCGATTTCGCAGCCGTCTCCCTCGACACGGACGGCAAGACGATCGACGACCCCGATGTCGCGTTCGCCGTCCGGCAGCACTCGGTCCCCCTCGGCGTGACCGATCTCGACACCCGTGTGGTCGAGGCCCTTCCGGAGGCGCAAGGGGCCTGGCTCCGCAAGGCGAAGTCTCTGGACTGGGAGGACTTCCGCCGGGCCGCTTACGGCGAGGGAAAAGGCTTACGGCGGGCCGAGATCGGGGTAATCGGCGGGCCGTCCGACGCCGCGGTCCGTGACAGCCTCGCCGCCTTCGTGGCCCAGTTGGTGGCGGAAGTGGAGAAGTTCTGTTCGGCACTCGACCCGGTCCAAGTGCAGGAGTTGATCCTGACCGGGGGCGGGAGTGCGGTCCCGGCCGTGCGGGACGCCGTCCAGCAAGCGGCGCAGGTCGGCGGGCAGAACTACGCCAAGATCCACGCCCTGGGGATCAAGAAGACGGTCGGCTCCGCCACCGCCGTGTCCAAGCTGGACGAGCAGTTCACCCGCGGCGGGTCGGCCCTCGGCGGGGCGAGTCTGTACTTCGAGAAAGAATACTACTGATCGGCTCTCGGCGTGAACTTCCTGGCCCACCTCCACCTGTCCGACGGCTCCCCCGGCTCAATGCTGGGCGGGATCGTCGCCGACTTCGTCAAACCCGCTAACGTCGCGATCCTGCCCGCCGACGTCCGGGCCGGCGTTCACCTGCACCGGCTCGTCGACGGGTTCACGGACCGGCACCCGGTCGTCCAGCGGAGCATCGGCCGGATCGCCGGCAAGTACCACTGGTTCTCGGGCATCATCATCGACATCTACTACGACCACGTCCTCGCCCGCGAGTGGCCGCGGTATTCGACCGAACCCCTCCGCGCCTTCGCCGACCGGGCGTATGCCGCTCTCGGAACCCTACTTGCGACCATTCCCGACGAGGCCGCGGGATTCATCCGGGCGTTCATCGACGACGACCGGCTCTTGCGGTACGCCACCCCCGCGGGAATCGAGGACACGCTCGCCCGCGTCTCGAACCGGATCGCCCGGCGGATTCCTAAACGGGCAATCCGGCTGGAATCGGCGATGCCCGATCTGCTCGCCGAGGATGAGCTCCTCGGCGCCGACTTCCACAGCTTCTACCCCGAACTCGTGGCGTTCGCCGCCGGGTGCAAATCCGCCCCGCCGACTTGAACCGGGTTATCGGTGCTTGCCGGCGTCGACACACGCGACTTTCCGATCTGATCTTCGGATTGATCCCGATGCGAGACCGGAATCACCACACCCCAGTGGACGAGGAGGGTTGAACCTCCACGGGCCGGCGACCATCATGACAGACGTACAGGTTTGCCGGCTGAAGCCAACGTTGCGGCGAAACCGTGGCCGCTGATCTTTTCCCCGGAGCGACCGGCGTGTCGACGACCACCATCCCGAGCTCGGTCACCCCGCCACCGTGCCCGCGAAAGACCCTCGCCGAACTGCTCCACGAGCTCGGGGATATCCCTGCCCACCGGGTCAGGCTTTACCCCTACCCCGGCACCGCCACCGAGGCCGACGCGGTACGTGTCACGAACACGGAAGGAGCGTGTGAACTGGTGAACGGAACCCTGGTGGAGAAAGCGATGGGGGCCCCGGAATCCTTTCTCGCAAGTCTCCTCATTCAGTTCCTTGGCCCGTTCGTTCGGGTCAACAAACTGGGGATGACCACGGTACCGGACGGGATGTACCGGATGCTCCGCGGCAACATTCGCGAGCCCGACGTCTCCTTCACACGGAAGGAGAGATTGGTCCGCCCCCTCCCCCAGGTCGTTGGCTGGTGCCCGGACCTGTGTGTCGAGATCCTCAGCCCCGATAACAGCCGGACCGAAATCGCTACCAAGCGAGGAGAATACTTCTCCTCGGGTTGTCAGCTCGTCTGGGAGATCGATGTCCGCACCCGCATGGTGACCGTTTACACCGACCCGACCACTTCAACGTTTCTGACCGAAGCCGACACCCTCGACGGCGGGACCGTCCTGCCCGGGTTTACTCTTTCCCTCGCCGAACTGTTCGCCGCGTTCGACGACGTAAACCGACCCACCCCATGACCGAGCGCGAGTTCGCGATCGACGTCGTCCGCAAGCTCCAGCAGGCCGGGTTCCGGGCGCTGTGGGCGGGCGGGTGCGTCCGCGACGAACTCCTCGGCCTCAGCCCGAACGACTACGACGTCGCCACCGACGCCCGCCCCGAGCAGGTGATGCGGATGTTCCGGCGGTCGATCGCCGTCGGGGCCGCCTTCGGGGTGATCGAGGTCGTCGGCCCGCGGGGGCACCACCGCGAGCACCTCACCGTCGAGGTCGCGACTTTCCGCTCGGACGGCACCTACACCGACGGCCGGCGGCCGGACGCGGTCACGTTCTCGTCGCCGGAAGAGGACGCGAAGCGGCGCGACTTCACCATCAACGGGATGTTCTTCGACCCGATCGCCGGCCAGCTGCACGACTTCGTCGGCGGGCGGGCCGATCTCGAAGCGAAGCTCCTGCGGGCGATCGGCAACCCGGTCGAGCGATTCACCGAGGACAAGCTGCGGGTGCTCCGGGCCGTCCGGATCGCCGCCCGGTTCGGGCTGGAGGTCGACCCCGATACCCTGACGGCCGCCCGGCGCATGGCCCCTGACATCACGGTCGTGTCGGCCGAGCGGATCGCGGAGGAGCTGCGCAAGCTGTTCACCCACCCGAACCGCGCCCGCGGTCTCCAGCTGCTCCGCACGTCCGACCTGGTCGAGCCCGTCTTCCCCGAACTGGTGCCGGCCTTCACCCTGCCGCAAGGATTGCCGTCCGCCCCGACGGGCACGCTCTGGGACCACACCCTGCGGGTGGTGGAGCTGCTCGAAACTCCGAAATGGCCCCGCGAGGAGCCGGTGTCATTCCCCCTCGCGTTCGCGGCCCTGCTGCACGACGCCGGCAAGCCGCGGGTGTTCGGCCGGACGGCCGACCGGTATACGTTCCACGGGCACGAACGGATCGGCCGGGAGATGACCGAGAAGATCGCCGACCGGCTCCGGCTCTCGACTGCCGAAAAGGTGCGGACGGCCTGGCTGGTCGAGAAGCACCAGTACCTCGCCGACGCCCCGACGATGCGGGCCAGCCGGCTCAAGCCGATCCTGGTTCACCCCGGGATCGGCGAGCTCCTCGCCCTGCACCGGGCCGACGCCCTCGCCAGCGGGAAGAGCCTGCAACACGTCGAGTTCTGCGAACGAGTGCTGCGCGAGACGCCGCCGGAAGACCTGAACCCGCAGCCGGTTGTCACCGGCGAAGACCTGATCGCTACGGGATTGAAGCCCGGTCCCGACTTCAAGCGGCTTCTCGACGCCGTTCGGGAAGCGCAGCTGGAAGGACGGGTGCGGACGAAGGCGGAAGGGTTGAAGCTGATCGAGGGCCTGCTCCGGCAACCCCCCGATCCGAAACCGTGACCCGGGCCCGGATGACCGTCGCAGACGAAAGACCGGTTCGCGGGCTACAGACGACTTCCCGCCACCAGAACCCGACGAGTACCCGGAACGTCCGGGGAACCTCCCGGAGCGAGACTTTACTCTCGCCTCCCAGCCGCGGGCGGTGGGTGACCGGCACCTCGGCCACCTCATACCCGAGCTGGCGCGCCCGGGTCAGCATCTCCGTGTTCACGAAGAACCCACGCGCCTCCGGCAGGATGTTCGCCAGCGCGTCCCGCCGGAACACCTTCAACGCACAGTCACAGTCGCGGACCCGGGTGCCGAGTAGTGTGCGGGCGAGCCGGTTGTACCCGCGCGAGAGGAACCGCCGCCGCCACGGGTCTTTCCGGTCGGCCCGGTAACCCGCCACGATTGGGCACTCGTCGGCCAGGGTCACCATTGCCCCAAGGTCGAGTAGATCGAACTGGCAGTCGGCATCGGTGAACGCGACCAGATCGTGCCGCGCGGCCGCGAAGCCAGTCCGCAGGGCGGCCCCGTAGCCCCGGTTGGCCGGGTGTCGGAGGAGACGGGTGTTTGGGGCCTGCGGCAGCACCCGCTCCACGACCCCGGCGGTGTCGTCGGAACTCCCGTCGTCGACGACCAGGATCTCGAACCGGTCGAAGAGCTGCCCGAGCGCGGCTTCGGCTTCCGCCACAGCCCGCGAGACGACCGCGGCCTCGTTGTAGGCGGGGATCACGAGACTCAGGTCCCGGCCCCGCTGACGCTCGCCCATGCGACCCGCCTCCGTGCGGCTGCGCCCGCCCGCACGGTCCGGGGTCACTTCGGCGGTAACCCGTAACGGATCTGTGCGGCGTAGGGCGTCCCGTAGTCCCCACGAATCGTCCGCCGGCTGTCGTGGACGTAGTCCAGGAAGCACGCGGAGACGGCGGACTGTACCAGGCAGAGGGCGGCGAGTAAAGCCTGCCCGCGGGTCACGCCGAACGCCAGCGGCCGGCGGTCGGCCAGGGCGAGGCCGGCGACCCACAGGTACATCATGGGGAACGCGACGAGCATGTAGTGCCGGTGGATCGGGAGACAGGAGAGGGTCAGCAGCCCGCCGTACCCGAGGGCGACGGCGTTCAAGGCGAACGTGGTCTGAGACCCTCTCCCAGACAGGACCTCCCGCCACCGGCCTCGTTCCCGCCATCCTCGGCGGGCGGCCGACACAAAGAGGGAACCCATCAGGGCGAACACGGCCGCGTGTAGCCCGGCGACGACGTACGTCGGCCGACCGGCGACAAGCGGGTACCGGAGGAAGTCGCCGAAGTCGTCGCCGAGACTGTACGTGAGGGTGAGCCCGAACGGCTCGGTCGCCCACCGGAGATAAAAGTTCAGCGTGGCGATGTTGCTGAGCCGGATCTGCCCGGTCGGGTGCCGGCCGGCCTGTTCGATCGCGTCCGGCAACCACAGCACCAGCGGCCACGCGGCGAGGGCCGTTCCCAGGGCCCAGGCCCCCCACCGTACCCCCCGCCGGTCGAACACCGCGGCCCACACCGCCATCCCGGCCGCGAGGATCAACCCCGACAGGTGCAACTGGCCGATCGCCGCCCCGAGGCAGCCCCAAAGCGCAGCCCCCCAGCGGCGGTCCCGGTGCCACCACCCGACCACCACCCCGAGCATCAGCAGCGGGGCGATCGACGGCGGCCAGATCTTGCGGTGGAGGACGACGGCGAGGGGGTTCACCGCCGCCAGGGCCGCCGCCCCGGCCCAGACCGCCCGCGCCCCCGGCGGGACACACAGCCGGGCGAACACGACCAGGCCGGCGATCGCCAGGACATTCATCCACTGGCCGATTCGGGCGAGTTCGGCCGGGCTCTCCGGCCGGAAAACTTCGCTCAGCCCGATGAACACCCAGACCGAGGCCACGGGGTTGGCGACGTTCTGGCTCGTCGGCATCCCGGTCCGGGGCCACGGGCCGCCGTCCCGCACCACCCGCGTCTGGGTGTATGTCCACGCCTCGTCGGCCTTGTACTCGATGTCCTCCGGCCAGACCGACCGGAGCACGGCCCCGGCCGCAATCGCCGCGCACAACCCGACGGCGGCCAGCTGGGCGCGGGGGCGGGTGAGACGGAGATCGGGGCGGACTAGAATAAACACGGCGGGCGGCAAGCCTCTTCAAACCAAGGGCATCTGACAGGTTATCGGCGAATCAGCTCGTCCTAATGTGCGACAGGGTTTTGTTTCGCCAGCCTGAAAGCGGTTTCTTTAACATCGATTCGGAATGTGGCGGTCTGCGCGGTCGTGACGGGGAAATAGCACTTGCCAAATGCGATCTCGCGGATACAAATAGGACTGCGGGGATACTGATTCCCGAATCCATCACCCCGGAGGGCGAAATGACGCTACTCAGCCGAAAGGCCGATTACGCCCTCCTGATTATCTCATACTTGCACGAGAAGTCGGGTGGTGGGAACGCACGGGCGATCGCCGAGAAGTTTGGGCTGAGCCGAGCCTTTGTGGCGAATATCCTGAAAGAGCTTTGCCAGAAGGGGTTTGTGGTCAGCCACCGGGGTGTGAAGGGCGGATACACCCTGGCTCGGCCGGCTGATACGATCACTCTCGCCGACCTACTCGAAACGATCGAAGACGGTTTCCGGCTAACGATCTGCAGCCCGGGATTGACCGACCACGACGACAGTTGTTCGCTCACGGCGGTTTGCACGATCAAGGAGCCGATGGCGGAGGTTCACCGGCGGCTGATCGAAGTCTTGCGGGGCGTATCGCTTGCGGAAGTCTTCGGCGCGGCCCCCTTCAAGCCCGGTGTATTCCCGGCCCTGCCAATGCTCTCCGGCGGTTGCTGCTCGACCAAGAACCATGCGGTTGAAACGACCCCGGCCTGACGGTTCAATACCCCGGCCGGCTAACATGCGGAGCCCAACACGAACATGGTGACGACCCCGATCTACCTGGACAATAACGCGACCACGCGGACAGACCCGCGGGTGGTCGAGGCGATGCTCCCGTACTTCACCGAGAAGTTCGGGAACGCGGCCAGCCGGAACCACCCGTTCGGGTGGGAGGCGGAGGCCGCGGTCGAGGAGGCCCGCGACCAGATCGCCGACCTGATCGGGGCGTCCGGCAAGGAGATCATCTTCACCAGCGGCGCGACCGAGTCGAACAACCTCGCCATCAAGGGTGTGATGGCGATGTACAAGAAGAAGGGCAACCACATCGTCACGCAGGCGACGGAGCACAAGGCCGTGCTCGACACCTGCAAGCGGCTCGAACGCGACGGGGCCCAGGTGACTTACCTGCCGGTGGACAAGTACGGGCAGGTTCACGCCGAGCAGATCCGCGAGGCGCTCACCGACAAGACGGTCCTCGTCTCGATCATGGCCGCGAACAACGAGATCGGCACCATCCAGCCGATCAAGGCGATCGGCAAGCTGTGCAAGGAAAAGGGCGTCCTCTTCCACACCGACGCCGTCCAGGCGGTCGGCAAGGTTCCCGTCGACGTGGCGGACATGGGGATCGACCTGCTCAGCCTGACGGCCCACAAGCTCTACGGCCCGAAGGGGATCGGGGCACTGTACGTGCGGAAGAAGGACCCGCGGGTGCGGCTGGAGCCGCAGATCGACGGGGGCGGGCACGAGCGCGGGATGCGGTCCGGAACGCTCCCGGTCCCGCTGATCGTCGGGTTCGGCACCGCCTGCGAGATCGCCCGCCGCGAGATGCCGGCGGAGAGCGAGCGGACCTTCCGCCTCCGCGAGCGGCTCCGCAAGGGGATCATGGAGAAACTCCCCGAGACGTATCTCAACGGCCATCCGACCGAACGGCTTCCCGGAAACGCGAACGTCAGTTTCGCCTACGTCGAGGGCGAGGGGCTGATGATGGGGATCAAGGACGTGGCGGTGTCCAGCGGGTCGGCCTGCACCAGCGCCAGCCTCGAACCCAGTTACGTCCTGCGGGCCCTGGGGGTGGGCGACGAACTGGCCCACAGCAGCATCCGGTTCGGGATCGGCCGGTTCACCACCGAGGCCGAAGTCGACTTCGTGACCGACCTGGTCACCCGCGAGGTGGACCGGCTCCGGGCGATGTCCCCGCTGTACGAGATGGTCCAGCAGGGGATCGACCTGAAGAAGATCGAGTGGGCCGCGCACTGACCGGTTCCGGAGGGCACGCCCCGCGTGCCGGCTTCCCGCACGACGAGAACGAACGGTACGCACCGGCGTACCTTACCGCCTGATACGAAGGAGCAAAACATGCCATACAGCGACAAGATCCTCGACCACTACAACAACCCGCGGAACGTCGGGAGCTTTGACGCCAAGGACGCGACCGTCGGGACCGGGCTGGTCGGGGCGCCTGAATGCGGCGACGTGATGAAGCTCCAGATCAAGGTCAACCCGGACACCGGGGTGATCGAGGACGCGAAGTTCAAGACGTTCGGGTGCGGGTCGGCGATCGCCTCGAGCAGCCTCGCGACCGAGTGGCTGAAGGGGAAGACGATCGACGAGGCGAAGGGGATCAAGAACACCCAGATCGTCGAGGAACTGGCCCTCCCGCCGGTCAAGGTCCACTGCTCGGTCCTGGCCGAGGACGCGATCAAGGCGGCGATCAAGAACTTCCAGGACAAGCAGGACGTCGAACCGACCGAATCGGCGGCCCGGGCCCAGCCGGTCGGCGTCGGCGGCTGACGGACGAGATGACCCGAACCCGACCCGGCCCGAACTCCCTCTAACAGACATCAACCAACAAGAAAGGTGAACCTCATGGCGACTGCGACCGAAACCACCGGCCTCGGCCTGAAAGACGCCTCCCCCATCGCCCCGCCGCTCGTCGTGACCGAGCGGGCCGCGGAGGAAGTCAAGCGGCACATCGCGGACGTCCAGGCGGGCGGGTCCGTCGAGGCCGGCGGGAAGTTGTACCTCCGTGTCCGCGTCCAGGGCGGCGGGTGCAGTGGCTTCCAGAACAAGCTCGACCTCGACCCGAAGTTCGACGAGAAGTCCGACCACAAGTTCGAATTCCACGGCATCGAGGTGGTGGTGGACAAGCGGTCGCTGCTCTACCTGTCCGGGGCCGTGGTGGACTTCCACGACGACCTGAACAAGCGGGGCTTCACCGTCACCAACCCGCAGGCCAAGGGCACCTGTGGGTGCGGCAGCTCGTACTCGATGTAAATTCGTCCTTCGTCCTTGGTCATTCGCGAGACACATGGTCAGGCGACGGCGGATTACCGACGGAGCCGATTGATCCTAGCTCCCGACGAAGGACCAAATTCGAGGGACGAGGGACCAAGGACAAAGGACGAATGTCCACTTACTTCGACCGCCTCGGCCTCCCGAGGCGGTTTGCCGTTGATGCGTCCGCCCTGGAGCGGCAATACCTGGCCCGGTCGCGCGCGGTCCACCCGGACTACCACGCGACCGGGTCGGCGGCAGACCTCGCCGCCAGTCTGGAACTGTCGGCCGCGCTGAACGAGGCGTATAACACCCTCCGCGACCCGTTCACCCGGGCCGACTACCTGCTCGGGCTCGAGGGCGGGCCGGCCGCGGGCGAGCACAAACAGGTCCCGCAGGCGTTCCTGGCGGAGATGCTCGAGGCGCGGGAGCGGGTCGAGGAAGTCCGGGCCGGGGGGGGTACAGAAAACGACCCGGCGGTCGCCGCCCTGGGGGCCGAGTTCGCGGCCCGCTACACCGCCCTGCTGGACGAGATCGCCGGGCGATTCGCGGCCCTCGGAACCCACGCCCCGGATGACCCACGCCGGGCGGACCTTCGGCTCCAGATCCGGAGCCTGTTGAACGCGGCCAAATATGTCCGCGGTCTGATCCGCGATCTGCACGCGGACTGACCCGACCCACCGGAGAGTGTCACGTGTACGACATGGCGAACCTGAAGAAGGTGAAGACGCTCAAGGAATTGGCCCCGGAGGGGATGGCGGCCTATCTGGCGTTCGACGCGGCGGCCATGAAGGACGGGGCAATCCCGAAGAAGTACAAAGAGTTGATCGCCCTCGCGGTCGCGTTCACCACCCAGTGTCCGTACTGTATCGAGGTCCACGCGAAGGCCGCGAGGCAGGCCGGGTGTACGGACGCGGAGATCGCCGAGGCCACGGTCGTGGCGGCCGCCCTCCGGGCGGGCGGGGCGATCACCCACGGGACCCACGCGATCGGCTGACCGGACAACCGGGCGCTTAGCTCAGTGGTAGAGCATTCGCCTTACACGCGAAGTGTCACAGGTTCAAATCCTGTAGCGCCCACTCTTTCCTCGCCGGTGGTCCGCCGGAGACACGTCCGGCAGGGCCGCCGTCTTGCCCCGATCATTTTTCCCGTCCCGCCAGGCACCCACACGATGAACACGAAATGCCCACAGTGCGACACGTCGTACAACGTGACCGAGGCCCACATCGGCCGTAAGGTCAAGTGCAAGAACTGCTCGGCCGCCCTGATCGTGACCGAAAACGGGCTCGAGTTCGCGGCCGCAGCGGTGCCCGCCGTCCCGTCCTCTCCACCCGTCCCGCCGCCGGCCGCCGCCTTCGCGTTCGATGCAGGAGAGGACGACCGCGGGCCTGTCGACGAGGAGGAACCTCGCAAGCCGGCGAAGTCGAAAGGTCGCCGCCGCAACGAAGAAGTGGATGAGGCGGATTCCGACGAGGATCGGCCGATCAGGTCGCGGGAGCGAAAGGCCAAGGGCCCCAGCAACATCGGCGCGTACCTCTCGTTCCGGAAGATGATCGTACCGGTAATCATTCAAATCGTCTTCTGGGTTCTCGTGGGAGCGATCCTTCTCGGGGCGATCGTATATGCCGTGATCAGTCTGTTCTTGGGGAACGGCATGCTCATCCTGATCGCCTTCGGTTCTCTAATCATCGGCGTGCCGCTCTACATCCTGCTCGTCCGGATGTACTGCGAGCTGGTGATGATCGTGTTCCGGATGTACGACACGCTCACCGACATCAAACAGATACTCGAAAAGCAAGCAGGCGGCGACCGGCCGGCCGCGAGCGGGCCGTAAGTGAGGAGGCGGGCCGGTTCGACGGGTAGGCATAGTATCAACGCGTTGGATCTCGTATCGCCCACGAAGCCCCGACTATTCCAACCGGACGCCGCACATGAACAACGCCTGCCCGTCGTGTGGAAAGGTGTACCGGATCGGTCCCGATCTCGTCGGCAAGAAGCTCCTCTGCAAGCAGTGCGGGAAGCACCTTGTGGTGGCCTCCCACGGCCTGGCATTTTTCCCGCTCGATGCTCCGCCCCCGCCGGCCCCAGCGCCCGCGCACCCGGCTCCTCCCCCAGGGTATTCTCCTCCGTCTGCCGGCTACCCCCCGAGTGCCGCGGTGTACACCTACCCGGCGCCCCCGCCTCATCCTCCCTTCGACCTCGAGGAGGAACCGGACGGCCCGGTCAGTCGCCCTAGCTATCGCCGGTCTCGGGACCCGTTCATGAATTTCCTGACGTTCCGGCTGATGATCACCCCGGTATTGATCCAGATCCTCTTCTGGATCGGGGTCGCGGGGTGTTTGTTCGTCGGCATAAAAATGATGACGTCGAGTTTCGAATCTCCAGAGCCGGCGTTCGGCGGCCGCCGCTTGTTCGTCGCCGACGACGAACCCGATCTTCGCCCATCGAGTTCAGGACGAGCAACGAAGCCAGCCGACACGGGAGACCGAACCCATTTCTCGCCTGTGGTTTTCGCCGGCGGGATCTTGTTCGTGGTCGTCGGCCCGGTCGTCCTTCGCGTGTACTGCGAAACCGCAATCGTCTTCTTCAAGATCCACGACGAAATGAAGGAGATGAACGACCGGTCGTCCAGATTCCGCGCGTAAGGCGAGCGGAAGGATGATCCCCGCGACTCGTTTGGTTCGGCTTGGTAGCGTCCCTTGGTGAAGCCGGCGAATGTGCATCTTACCTACCGGACAGGCAACCCCGGCGGTTAGACTGTCCTCTGACTACCGCTACGACGCCCCCGGGCGCGTGCTGTCACGACTTTGCTGGGGGAGCAACCGGTGCGTCGAAGACTCCGCTACCGACCACCGGACCGGGTCGGGCCTTCCGTGACGGGGTGGGACATTGTCTCGTCCCGATCTGGGATCAGCTGTCGGCTGACGATCCGCGGGCGGTCGGCCGAAATAACCACTCTGAGGACTGCCAAACACTGACAAACGCTGACAACCTCCCGACAGGTGACAGAGAAACCGCCCCAGGGACTGACAAACACTGACAAGTACTGCCAGCGGCTACGGAAGACAACCCGGCCGTGCGGGCACTCCGTCCCGCCGCCAGTCTTGGCCGTCTGTGTTCCGGCCCGGTCGAGGCCTATAATGCTCCTGGTTACAAGGACTTTCGGGCCGTCGGCCGGTGAGATCCCTGGTCCATCCGCCAAGCCCGTTACCGCCTGCGTCCGGCAGTCACTGCTTCTTGACACTGTTCATGGCGCGGCCGGAACGATACTCCAGTTCAAACACCTTCGGACGCACTACCAGGACAGGACCGATCGGGAATGACAACACCTTCTGTCGTCGGTATTGACCTGGGAACCACATTCAGTCTCGCGGCGTACGTCGAGAACGGCCGACCGGTCGTGGTCCGCGACGAGAAGGGCGACGCGCTCATTCCGAGCGCGATCAGCTTCCACGACGACGGAACGGTGCTGGTCGGGTCGGCCGCCCGGGACCGGGCACTGTCCGACCCCGAACACACCATCTTCAGCGTCAAACGGCTCATGGGCCGGACGCTGAAGGACCTCGAACGGGAACTGAAACTGATCCCGCACCAGATCGTCGAGCGGGAGATGGAGGGCGGGCGAAAGGTCTTGCGGGTGGACATCGCCGGGCACGAGCACACGCCCGAAGAGCTCTCGGCCATGATCCTGAGGGAAGTCCGGAAGCGGGCCGGAAACCCGACCCGGGCCGTCGTCACCGTGCCGGCGTACTTCGACGACTCCCAGCGGCAGGCCACCCGCGACGCCGGCCGGATCGCCGGGCTCGACGTCCTCCGGATCGTCAACGAGCCCACCGCCGCTGCCCTCGCCTACGGGCTCGACCGCCGCGGGTCCGGGACCGTGGCCGTGTACGACCTCGGCGGCGGCACCTTCGACTGCTCGGTCCTCACGCTCTCCGAAGGCGTGTTCAAGGTCCTCAGCACGAACGGCGACACGTTCCTCGGCGGGGACGACTTCGACCGCACGATCATGGAACTCGTGGCCGGCGAGATGGGCGTCGACCTCGGCCGGAGAGACCCGGAGTTGCTCCAGCACCTCCGCGACGCCGCCGAGAGAGCGAAGATCGCTCTGTCGGCTGCCGAAACGGCCGAGCTGCGGGTGAGTATCCCCGGGGGCGCAGCCGACCCGGGCGCGGCAGCACCGAAAAGCGGTCGGGACGGCCGCGCCCCAAGAGAGTTCCGCCGCGCCATTTCCCGGACCGAGTTCGAGGCGCTGATCCGGCCGCTCGTCGATCGGAGCATCGACAAGTGTAAATCCGCCCTCAAGGACGCCGGGCTCACGCCCGGGCAAGTCGACGAGGTCGTTCTGGTCGGCGGCTCGACCCGCGTCCCGTACATCCGCCGACGGGTCGGCGAGTTCTTCGGGAAGACGCCGCACTCCGAGCTGAACCCGGACGAAGTCGTCGCACTGGGGGCAGCGGTCCAGGCGGACATCCTGACCAGCGGGCGGCGGGACCTGCTCCTGCTCGACGTCGTCCCACTCTCCCTCGGGATCGAGACGCTCGGCGGGGTCGTGGACAAGCTGATCCACCGGAACACGACGGTCCCGTGTCGGGCGACGACCCGGTACACCACGGCCGCGGACAACCAGACGGCGATCCTCATCAACATCTACCAGGGGGAACGAGAGCTGACGAAGGATTGCCGGTTCCTCGGGACCTTCAAGCTATCCGGCATCCCGCCGATGCCGGCCCAATTCGCGCAGGTCGACGTGACGTTCTTGGCGGACCAGAACGGCATCCTGACGGTGTCCGCGAAGGAGCAGCGGAGCGGGGCGCAGGCGCAGGTGACCGTCCAGGCCGCGCACGGCTTGACCGTCGCCGAGGTCGATCAGCTGGTGGTGGACAGCATCGAAAACGCCCAGGCCGATTTCACGGCCCGCAAACTCATCGAGTTGCGGAACAAGGCCGAGGCCGACCTGCGACACACCGCCAAGGCACTCGCCCAGGCCGGCGACCGCCTCACCCCGGACCAGCGGGGGTTGATCGACACGACCGCGGCGGCGCTCCGGGCGGCAATCCCGGGGACCGACCTCGGCGGCCTCCAACAGGCGATCGACGCCTTCGTTGCCGCGGCCAACCCCCTCGCCCAGCTCCTGATGAATGAGGTCGTCCGTCACACCCTGGCCGGGACTGCGGCCGGGGATCTGGCCGAGAAGAAGCTGTGATTTTTACAGGGTGGGACGAGTCTTCGACCTCCATCCTCAAGAAATACGGGAGCACCCCGATGACCTGGTCCGACACGCGCGAGGTCGGTGAAAAGCTATTCGAGCAATACGACACGCTCAACCCGCTGACCGTCCGGTTCACGGACATGCACAAGTGGGTGCTGAACCTGGAAGGGTTCGAAGGGAAGCCGGACGGGTCGAACGAAAAACTCCTCGAGGCCATCCAGATGGCCTGGTACGAGGAATGGAAAGACGAGTACGGCGACGGGAAATGACGACCCGTCACCCGGGCTTCGGCCCTTCATCCGTTGGTAGTAGTAGCTCCGTGCCGTCACCCGCCGGAGGCGGAGAAGGGACGGGGCGAGGCGGGCGGCCGACCTGAGCCGGCTTTACAACGTCCGGGGTATTCGTCACGCGCCGCATCTTCCGCACCACCCAGAACCCGACGAATCCGGCCGGGATCAAGACCGGCAGCCACGGGGTCAGGGCGATGGCCAGCAGAACCAGCCCCTCGGCGAATACGACGAGGGATTCCCACGACTCCTCGAACGTCCGACTCACCCGACTCCCGAACGACGGGGTGGTCGGCGGCTTGTAGTCCTTGATCTCCTTGAGCGTCAGGGTCACCGTCGAGAGGGCGGTCAGCTTCGAGAGGTAGTCGAGCCGGCTTTGGGCACGCTCGATGTCGCCGCGGACGGCCCTGATCTGTTCGCGGGTCTTCAGCACCTCGTCCCGCGAGCCCGACTCCTTGAGTAGCTTGTTGAGGACTTCCTCTTCCGCCTTGAGGGTTTTGACCCGGGCCTGGACGTCAATGTATTCCTCGGTCACGTCCTGCGAATCGATCGCGTTCGGTCCGCCGTGCCGAGCCCCAGGAGCCCGTCGACGAGCGGCCGGAAGCCCTCCACCGGGACGCGGAGTGTGTACGTCGCCGTCCGCCGGGTCCCGGTGTCGTTCTTCACCTCGGACTTGGCGACATACCCCTCGTACTTCGCGAGCAGCTTGTCGACCTCGGCCCGCGCGGCGTCGAGGTCGTTGACCACAACCTCGACCGTTCCGGTGTAGATGATCTTCCGCCTCGTCGGGGAGGTCGGTGACGCGGCCGGCTCGCCCTCCGTGGTTCGATCCGGCTGCGCGCCCCCGGCTTCCTTGGCCGGCGGCGCGGGCGGA
Organism: Gemmataceae bacterium; assembly: GCA_028288765.1. Taxonomy (GTDB): domain Bacteria; phylum Planctomycetota; class Planctomycetia; order Gemmatales; family Gemmataceae; genus Urbifossiella. The sequence goes on from JAQGHQ010000296.1 coordinate 93,452, forward strand.
CTCGTGGCGGAATGAGATTCGTTGCGAGTCGCCTGCTGCCCGCCGCACCCGTTCGCGCCGAGGGACACGGCGGTCGTAACGGACAGGCCCAGGGCGATCAAGAGTCGGCGGGTCATGCGACACCTCGACGAGGAAGTCGATCGGGCCGGGCTCCTCGCGTGCGACGGGGGTTTCAAACGGCGGGTCGGTCCGTGAGGGTCTCCCACCGCCCGCATCGGGTAATACTCTCTGTCAGCTTACCGGACTTCGGAGTGAATGTGTTCTTCCGATTCCACGCGCGGGAGCCGGTTGTAGAGTTCCGTCAGGCCGGCCAATCGGTCGATCACCCCCGGCCCGAACTGGTGCGGGCGGAATCGCCACCGCCAGTTCCCCTCGGCCACCCCCGGCCGATTCATCCGGGCCTCCCCCCCCAGGCTGATCACGTCCTGGAGCGGGGCGATGGCGACCTCCGCCACCGACGACCACGCCAGCCGGATCAGGTCCCACGCCGGGTCCTCCACCCGCCGGCCGAGGTACGCCGCGAGATACCCGCGGTTCTTCTCGTCGAGCGTCGCCCACCACCCGTTCGTCGTGTCGTTGTCGTGCGTCCCGGTGTAGCAGAAGCACTGCCGGTCGAAGTTGTGCGGCCAGTATGGGTTCTGTGGGGTATCGAGGGCGAACTGGATCACCTTCATCCCCGGTAACCCCAGCGAGTCCCGCATCTCGTCCACGTCCGGGGTGATGACGCCCAGGTCCTCGGCGATCAGCGGGAGCCCGCCGACGGCGGTCCGCAGCCGGTCGAACAGCCTCGCCCCGGGCCCGTCCACCCACATCCCGTTCTTGGCGGTTCGCTCCCCCGCCGGGATGTGCCACGCCTGCCGGAACCCCCGGAAGTGGTCGAGCCGGATGAGGTCGACCTGTCGCAGCCCGCGGACGACCCGGGCGGTCCACCAGGCGTACCCGGTCGCGGCCATCCGCTCCCAGTCGTAAATCGGGTTCCCCCAGTGCTGGCCCTCGGCCGCGAAGTAGTCGGGCGGGACCCCGGCGACCACGGTGGGGCGGCGGCGGGCGTCGAGCAGGAACTCGTCCGGGTTCGCCCACACGTCGGCCGAGTCGAGGGCGACGAAGATCGGGGCGTCGCCGATCACCCGCACCTTCCGCTCGGCCGCGTACGCTTTCAGGGCCGCCCACTGGCGGTCGAACAAGAACTGACCGAACTTGTGCATCGCGATCTGGGCCGTGAGCTCCTTTTCGACCGCGGCGACGGCGACCGGGTTCCGCCGGAGCAGGTCGTCCGGCCAGTCGGGCAGGCTGATCCCCCCGAGCGACTCCCGGATGGCCGTGAACACGGCGTACCCGTCGAGCCACCCGGCCTCCTCGGCGGCATACGCCGCGAACGCCTCCTTCAACCGCGGGGCCTTTCCCCCCCGGAATGCGTCCCACGCGGCCCGGAGTAGGGCTTTCTTGAAGGGGGTGACGCGGGCGAAATCGACATGGTCGTCGGGGAACTGCTGGCCGGCCCAGAACGAGGCCGGGACGAGGCCGTCGCGCTCGAGCAGTTCGGGGCTGAGCAGGTTGACGTTCCCCCCGAACGCGGAGAATGACTGGTAGGGGGAGTCGCCGGCCCCGGTCGGCCCGAGCGGGAGGACCTGCCACCAGCTCTGTCGCATGGCCGCCAGCGTCTCGACCCAGCGGAACGCGGCCGGGCCGATGTCGCCGATCCCGAACGGGCCCGGCAGGCTGGTGGGATGAAGCAGGACGCCGGACGAGCGGCGGAGGCTCGGGGTGGCCATCGGGTTGCCCTCGGGTGTCGTCCGGGTAGCTGCCCGGCGGATACAATCGGAGTATCGGATCGGGTGGGGGTCGCCAATGCCGGGCGGGGACGGGAATCGATCGCAACCTCCGGCCCCGCTCGTCGAGGGGGCGGACTACTACGTCGAGTTCGGCCTGTGGGTGTTCACCGAGCGGTACCATCTCAACCGCGGCCACTGCTGCGGAAGCGGCTGTCGCCATTGCCCGTACGAAGGAGGGCCTCGGCACCATGAGTCGTCACCCGATCAAAGGGCCCTCCCCCCGGTCTCGCCGGACGATTAGCGCAGCACCTCGATGACCGCCCCGAGACCGGCGGCGCCAGTCAGTTCGCGAACCGGGAGGAGCCCGAGGTACTGCTTGCGGGCGTCGTTCACGAGGGCGAGGTCGGCCGGGTCCCCGCCCGTGAGGCCGGCGAGGGCGTGGGCCATGACCGCCGACTTGAGCGTGTTCGCCTGGACCCGGACCGTGTGCGGCACCCACCGCCCGGGGTGGATGTGGACGTACTTCCCGGCGGCCGGGCCGAGCCGGAGCGTCCACTTCGACCCGTCCGGCAGGGCGAGCATCGAGTACTCCCCCTGGCCTTGCAGCCACTCGGCGAGGGGGGTGTACTCCAGCCGACCGAGGCGGCGGAGCTGGTCCGCGATGTGGGCCGCGAGGCCGGCCGGCGTGAACGCACCGGTGTAGAGGTCCATGAGCCGGGCGCCGACCACCGCCATCGCGGCGGGCAGCGCCTCGACCCCCGCCGGACCCGCGGCGACGGCCTGCCCGGTCCGCCAGCGGATCCAGCCGGCGTGGTGCTTCCAGGTGTTGAGCAGGAACGGATGTGGCGTCGGATCATTCATTTTGCCACTTGCGATTATGATCCTAATCCTATAAAATATTCCCGCCGCTGGCTCGCGAAGCCGACCGGCCTGCCAGGCCGGGCAGGGTCGCCCTGGGCAAGGGGGGAGTGTACGCTTCGCCGGCCGGGCAGCGGGTGGTTCGGGCTCCCGGTAGCAGCGGGATGAGACAAGTCAATCGTAGCAAGTTTGCAGGGCGTTTTAGCAGCTCAGCTTACAAGGCTGAACCCTCTACGAAAGGGGGTTGCGTGTATGCCCCAACGGTCGGGCGGCGATTGACATCGGATAGACCTCGTACCCCGGAATCAGGTTCACGGAAAGAAGCGAACCGGGCTCACGTGTGACCAATGAACGTCCTCCTCGTCCACGGGCTCGGCCGGACCCCGCTTTCGCTCTTCGGGCTCGCCCCCACGCTCCGCCGGGCCGGGCACCGAACACTCTTCTTCGCCTACTCCCCGTCGCTCGAAACCCTCCCCCACATCCTCCGCCGACTCGCCGACAAGCTGCGGCTTCTGGCGCGGCCCGGCCGGCCGGTCGGGCTCGTCGCACATTCCCTCGGCGGCCTTCTCCTGCGATTGGCACTGCCCCAAGTACCCGAGCTGCGCGTCCACCGCCTCGTCATGCTCGGCACCCCGAACCGCCCGCCCAGGCTGGCCGGGATCGCCTCGCGGTGGCTCCTGTTCCGCTGCTTCGCCCGCGACTGCGGCCGGTTCCTGGCGAGCACGGACGACATCCCCACCATCGCCCCGCCGGCAGTCCCGTACACGTTGATCGCCGGCACCGCCGGGCCGCGCGGGCGATGGTCACTGTTCGGGGACGACCCGAACGACGGCATCGTGGCCGTTTCCGAAGTGCCGATCCGGGACACCGACCCGGTCACGCTCCTACCCAGCTGGCACTCGTTCATGATGAACGACCGGGCCGTGCGGCGGGCGGTCGTCGCCGCTATGATGACGACACCGGACCCCACCCCCACACCCCCCTGAGGCCGATCATGGCGAAGGCAAAAAACGTACTCGGCGGCCCGCTCAAGACGTGCTCCACGGACCCCCTCACCGGGTTTTACCGGGACGGGTGCTGCAACACCGGCCCGGACGACGAGGGGCTGCATACCATCTGCTGCCAGGTGACGGCCGAGTTCCTGGCCTTCCAGAAGGAGATCGGGAACGACTTGTCCACCCCGTTTCCGGGCTTCGGGTTTCCGGGGCTCAAGCCGGGCGACCGGTGGTGTGTCTGCATCACCCGATGGAAGGAAGCCCTGGAAGCCGGGATGGCATGTCCGATCGACCTGGAGTCCACCCACATGCACGCCCTGGAGTTTGTCGACCTGGAAGACCTCAAGCGGCACGCGGTTCGCAGCGCGAACCCGGAGACTTGAGGCGGGGTAGGCTCTCGTACCTCTTCCGGACGAGACATTCCGCCGGCCATCTACGGGGCGACTCTCATGCAATGGGAAGGCGGCGAGGAAAGCTCGAACGTGGAAGACCGACGGGGCATGGGAACGCCACTCGCAATCGGCGGCGGGATCGGCGGAGTCGTGCTCCTCATCCTCGGGTTGATCTTCGGGGTGGACTTCGGCGGCGGTCAGCCCGCGGTCCAGAACCCCGGGCAAGCCCCGCCGGCCAACGACAAGACAAGGCACTTCGTCGCCGTCGTTACGAGGTACACCGAGGAGGTCTGGACGGACGAGTTCGCCAAGAAGGAGAACGAGTACGGTGTCCGCTACCATCCGCCGGAGGTCGTCCTGTTCAGCCAGGCGGTGGACACCGGGTGTGGCCGCGCCCCATCGGCGGTCGGCCCGTTCTACTGCCCGGAAGACGAGAAGGTGTACCTCGACCCGACCTTCTTCGACGAGCTGGAACGGAAGCTCGGCGGGTCGAAGGCGGAGTTCTCGCAGGCGTACGTGATCGCGCACGAGGTCGGGCACCACGTCCAGAAACTGCTCGGCTACAACCGGCGGGTCGGCGCGCACGACAACCAGGCATCGGTCCGGCTCGAACTGATGGCCGACTACCTGGCCGGGGTGTGGGCCAACCACGGTCAGCAGAAGTTCCATTTCATCGAGCCCGGGGACGTCGAGGCGGCGCTGAATTCCGCCCGGGCGATCGGCGACGACCGCCTCCAGAAGCGGTCCGGCAGCTTCGTCCACCCCGAGAATTTCACCCACGGCACTTCTCGTCAGCGGGTCTACTTCTTCCAGCGGGGGCTGAAAACCGGCGACGCGAAGAAACGCACCCTGGACAAGTTCTTCAACTCCCCGATTCATCGGAACGGTGAGATCGAGGACTTCTAACCCGGGGCGGCCGGAGCGGATGCAGCACACGGTCAGCGCATCCGCGCCTCATCTCACGGTTCGCCTACCGATTCCGGAGTAGCGGCGTTCGGCCACCCGCTCCGATCTGGTCTTCGACCACTCGGCCTCCCGTGGCAGGGTTTGATAGGTTCTTGCATTGTTGAAACCCTTGCGGACAAGCCAAATTGTTCACCTCTCCCCCCGCATTGTGTGGGAGAGGTCGGCTCGGCTTTGCGAGCCGGGTGAGGGGACGAGCGAACCGAGAGGGGCCAGCCGAAACCCCTCACCCCGGCCCTCTCCCCCAAAAAGTTGGGGAGAGGGAGAAAGATCACTCGGCCCCGTGGCAGGGATTGACAGCTTCTGACAGTCCCCAGGGCGGTTCCACTTCATGCCACGTGCCGTCGAGGCGGGCAGGTTTGGCAGTCTCCCACCGGTCGATTCCACGGCCCTCGCCTCCGTGGCAGGGTTTGGCAGCTTCTGACAGTCCCCAGGGCGGGCGCGTTCCGTTTGCAGCCCGGCGGCAGGGTTTGGCAGGTTCTGACAGGTCTACGGGCCACCGTTCGGCCCCCGACCCGCCGGCCTCGACGGGGCGGGCATCGCCCGCCGGAGGTGCTGTCCAGGGCGGCCCGACGGGCCTCGTCGATCCGGGCGTGGACAGATGATGGCTTAAACATTATGCAGATTATGATATTCTATCCCGGCCGCCCCGGCGACCGCCTGGGCCGCATCCGCGCACGGCTGGTGGGTCCGCCCCATGCGTGACCCTCAATTGCGGGGTCGGCCGACGTCCGGATTGGGTGGCCGGTCGAGGGCCATGTCTATTATACGCAAGGCATTTTGGTATGCAATATGAATACGGGACACCCCGCCGCACGTCCGTGCCCCAAGCTCCCAATCCGAAACGGCCCCGACGACCGCCGACGATGAACCGGATAAAGTCTCGGTTAGCCGATTCGACGTCGGTGGGGATTTGAAGGGTAGTGCGGAATCCGGGCGGGGCACCGCGGATGGAGGCCACGGCGATGGCAGCACAGGATGCCGAAGTCCACCGGCGGGCCGTTCGCCAGCTGGTGGCGAAGCACATCGCTCGCGATGAGACCGATCGCGAGCTCCTCGACCGCTTCTCCGGTCGGATGGACGAGTCGGCGTTCGAGATCCTGGTCCGCCGGCACGCGGGCCTGGTCCTGGCCACCGCCCGGCGGGTCTTCGGGAACGCCCACGACGCGGAGGACATCTGCCAGGCGGTCTTCCTCCTGCTGGCCCGGAAGGCCGGGTCCCGGCGGTGGCAGCCGTCGGTCGCCAGCTGGCTGCACCGGACCGCCCACTACCTCGCCCTCAAGGCCCGGACGGCGGCGGCCCGCCGGGCCCGGCGGGAGGGGCATGCGGCGATTCACCCCCCGGCCGACCCGCTGGACGAGCTGACCGGGCGGGAGCTTCTCGCGGTCCTCGACGAGGAGTTGCTCGGGCTGCCCGAGTCGCTCCGGGCCCCACTGGTGCTGTGCTACCTCCAGGGGGCCACCCGGGACGAGGCAGCCGGGCAGCTGGGCTGCCAGCTCTCCACGCTCAAGAAGCGGCTGGAGCGGGGCCGCGGCCGGCTGCACGCGGCCCTAACCCGGCGCGGGCTCGGCCTGTCGGTCGGGCTCCTGAGCACGCTCCTGTCCCGGGAAGGTGCTGGCGCGGCGCCGGCCGCTCTCGTTCGTCTCACCGCCCGGAATGCTCAGGGCCTGGTGGCCGGTGGTCCAGGCGACGGCGGGATCTCGCCACAAGTCAGACAACTCATTCGAGGAGGGATGGGCATGGTCGGCTGGAAGAAGGTCAAGGCCGGGCTCGGCGTGCTCCTGGTCGGCGGCTTGCTGTCGGCCGCGGCGTTCAGCGCCGGAGAAGACAAACCGACCCCGCCTCCGAAGGAGGGGGCAGTGGCTCCGAGCCCGAGGAGTGAACCACCGGCCGCAGCGGAGTCGATAAGAGTGGTCGTCTTAGACCCGGAAGGCAAGCCCTTATCCGGGGCCAACGTCCACGCCGGCGTCTGGACCGACGAGCCGGGCTTCAAAGCCAACCGTGACCAGGAAACGGACGCCACGGGAACCGTCCGGATGGAACTGCCGAAGAGCTTCACCATCGTTCGTTTGTGGGCCGGGAAGAAGCCGTTCGTGACCCTGTTCGCAAACTGGGAACAGGCCGAGGTCGTCAGTAACGGGGTACCGACCGAATACTCATTCCGAATGGAGGCCGCTACAACGGCGGGCGGCCGGGTTCTTGACGAGCATGGTAAACCGGTCGTAGGCGCACGGGTCGAGGTCATGTTGGCGAACGACCCGAAGCCCGCCAGGAGCGACGGTCGCGTCCATTACGACATGTGGCTGGCGACTGGGAATGAGGCGGCGACGACCGACGCTGAGGGCCGCTGGCAGATTACTACCCTCCCGAACCACCCCGAGACGAAGCTGAGCCTCATTGTCTCCCACCCGGACTTCGTGTCAGACGAGCATTGGTCGAAGGCGAACACTTCTACGAAGCTGTTCCGAGAGGGTACGGCAACGACGGTACTCAAACGCGGAATCGTGATCCGCGGCCGAGTGACTGACCCCGACGGCCACCCGGTCAAGGACGCGGTCGTCATCCACGGCGACGACCCCTATGGGGGTCATACCACGAGCAAGTTCGCGACCGACGCCGATGGTCGGTATCGGCTGCCAGCACTGCCACCCGGGACGAGGTCTCTGACGGTCATCGCCCCCGGCTGGGCGCCCCAGCTGCGCAAGGTCGAGCTCAAGCCAGATGTCCCTGCCCAGGATTTCCGCCTGGGGCCGGGCCAGCCGATCCGGCTGCGGTTCGTCGATGCTTCCGGGAAGCCGGTCCCCAGGGCCATCATCACCCTGAAGGAGTGGAAAGGGAGCAAGTCGATCTACTCGGACCACAACCCGAACCACCCCAAGACACCCGACACCGGCATCCCCCGCCGGGCGGACGGGAACGGCGTCTGGGAGTGGCCCTCGGCGCCTGATGACCCGGTGAAACTCCAGATCTACGCGAAGGGGTTCCCCTCAGTCGAGCTGGACGTCACTGGCGGTTCGGTCGAGCGCACGGTGACCCTGAAGGCCGAGCACCGGATCACCGGCACGGTGACGGATGCCGTGACCGGCAAGCCGATCCCGACCTTCACCGTCATTCCGGTCGACGTGTTTCGCAAGGACTACCTGCACGCGGAACGGGGAAGTGCGGTGGCCGGCAGTAATGGTCGGCTGGATTTCCTCGCGACCCGGACCGACATTCCGCTCCGGCTGCGGGTCGAAGTGCCGGGCTACCGGACCCAGGACGGACCGGAGTTTCGCGTCGGGGGGGACGGGGGCCGAATCCAGCACTTCCGTCTCCAACCAAGCCAGCCTCTCACGGGGGTGGTCCTCAATCCCAACGGCCGCCCGGCGGCCAAGGCCGAGGTCCTAATTGCGACCCCGACAGAGCAGGTCAGGCTCTTCCACCAATATAGTACCGATCCTCACAAGTCGTTTACGGACGAGGTCGGTCGATTCGCGTTCCCGGACCCCGGCGAACCCTGGGTAACAGTCGCTCAGACGGATGCCGGTATCGCCCTCGCGGAGTACCAGGCCGACCGCTCCGATGCCGGCACCTTGAAGGTGCGGCCCTGGGGTTCGGTACGGGGGAAATTCAGCGACGGGGGAAAGCCGGTGAGTGGGGCCGAGGTTCGGCTGGAGCCGATCCGACTGAATGGCCTCGGCTGGCCGAGGCTCACATACACCCTCCATGTCACCACCGATTCCGACGGCCGGTTCGAGTTCCCACGGGTGCCGCCCGGGCTGGTCAGCGTTCAGGTCTTCCTGAGTTGTTGGAAGGATCCAGGCTACCGCTCCGGACCGAGTGTTCCCTTGGACCTCGCACCGGGCGGGCGGGTCGATCTGGACCTCGGTTCCGGCGGGGCCACTCTGACCGGCAGGGTGAAGCTCACCGGCAAGGCGCCTTCCGACCTCAACTGCACCTATTCAATGAATTACCTCGTTCGCCGGGAGCCGGGAGTCGCACCACCGCCGAACCTCGCCAACCTCGGGTTCGACGTCCGGAAGGGCTTTCAGGAATCCTGGCTGCGGACGCCTGAAGGGCTCACTTATCTGAGCACCCTCCAGAACTGGTTCGTGAGGCTCTCGCCCGACGGCTCATTCCGCGTTAACGGGGTGCCGCCGGGGGAATACGACCTGGCGGTCTCGGTGTTCGCGAAACCGAGCGGTTGCCTGGTCGACCCCCTCGCCCGCCGGGTGGTGCGGGTGACTGTGACCGCGGCAGACGTGGCCCGCGGGGAACTGGCGGTGCCGGAATTTGCCGCCGAGGTCGTGCCCATCCCGGTCGTGGGCGACACGCCGACACTGACTTTCGGGCGGGCCGATGGCACGAGCGGCAAACTCGCTGATTGCAGGGGGAAATACACGGTAGTGCATTTCTGGGCGAGCTGGTGTGCGCCGTGCAAGAAACAACTGCCGGCTCTGCGGAAGCTGCACGACCGGTTCGCCGCCCGCGGGGTAGCTGCGCTCGGCCTGGCACTCGACGACGACCCCACGGCCTGGCAAACGGCGTTCAAGTTGATGGATCTGCCCTGGTCGCAGGGTCGCGTGAGCTCCGAAAGCACTCACGGAGTGTCCAGCGTGCCGACGTACTGGCTACTCGACCCGGCGGGCAAGATCGTGGCGGCCACATCCGACGTGGACGAGCTCGCCAGGGCGATCGAAGGGCGATTGAAGGAGATGCCGGGCAATCGATAGCGTTCAAGAGTTATTAACTCGTTCCCGCGCTCTGCGCTATACATGAGCCAGAACGATCTGCCACTTGGTCGTTCGGGTCCCGAAGGGGCCAACTCCCCCGTGGCACCAGTCTCCTGACCGGTGCCGGTACCCCGGTCGGGAACCGTGGCGGGGAGAGAAAGACGCCGGCCCCTGACACCGGAACCCGGTGACGGTGTCCGTTTCGGGTTTCCCTTTCCCCTCAAAGGAGAGTGATAAGGGGAATGGCCCGGGCGGCCTGTCCCCGGCTCGGCGTGGACAGGCGAGGGCCCCGGATGCCGGATCCGGACCGGGTATTCGCCCGACCACGCTCAGCCATGTCCACCCAAAGCGGACAGATGACACCCAAAGGCGGTCACCCTGGCGCGACGTAAGTGCCGGGAAAACCAGTGCAGCTACGGTACAGTTCATCCCCGCGAAAGCCCCTCGGCACAGGGGTGAAGGGGTTTTCGCGGGGATGAACTGTACCCGAGGAAAACAGGCACTTACGGCGACTCCGACTGACCACCTTTGAGTGACACTTGTCCCAAAGCCGTGGACATGCCACCCAGACCAACGTGACTACCTCAGTGGGTTCGTGTCTGATACACGAACCCGGAAGGGTTGTCGCATTCGGTTGGGGTAGGTGCCGCCCGGGTCACGCCACCGAAAATGTGACCGCCTCATCGGGTTCATGTATGAGGGGGGTACAGGCACCGGTCTGGAGACCGGTGCCACGAACAAACCGGCTCTTCGGGACCCGCAAAACCAAGGATACCCGACACGGCGTGACCATGTGGGTCATGCAGAGCGCGGAGCGGGGGAACGAGAAAAGGCTTGTTGGCGGGTCGTGGGGGAGGAGAGTTGGCCTTCTCCCCCACGACCCGCGGACACCAGGACTCAGTCCGCGAACCAGTACCGGACGATGCAGTAGAGGGCCTGGAAGGCGTCCTTCAGGCCGATCTTCTTGCCCTCCTCGTAGGTCCGGCCGGAGTAGCTGATCGGCACCTCGTACACCCGCCACCGGCTCCCGTCCGGCCGCTTCTTGGCGATCTTGGCCGTGACCTCCGGCTCGAACCCGAACCGGTCGCTCTTCAGGGTCATCCCCTGGAGGACCTCCCGCCGGAACACCTTGTAGCAGGTCTCCATGTCGGTCAGGTTCAGGTTGGTGAACATGTTCGAGAGGGTCGTCAACATGCGGTTCGCAATCGAGTGCCAGAAGTACAGCACCCGGTGGCTCTCGCCGATGAACCGCGACCCGACGACCACGTCCGCCCGGCCTTCGACGATCGGCTGGATCAACTTCGGGAACTCGGCCGGGTCGTACTCCCAGTCCGCGTCCTGGACGACCACCAGGTCCCCGGTGCAGTGCTTGAACCCCTCCCGCAGGGCCGCCCCCTTGCCCATGTTCTTCGGCTGGTGGAGCACCCGCAGGTTGTCGTATTTCTCTTCCAGCTGCCGCAGGATCGCCGGGGTGCCGTCGGTCGAGAAATCGTTAACCAGGATCAGTTCCTTCGGGATCGGAACCACCTGGACCCGGCGGACCAGCTCGGCCAGCCACCGCTCCTCGTTGTACACGGGGATCACCACCGACAGTTTGAAGCCGGGCGGGAGCGGGAAGATTCCCAGCTGCCTGCTGGCCCCCTCCCCGAGCAGCTTGGCCAGGACAGACGCCCGCAACTCGGGGTCTGCCGACACCCGGTCTAGCAGCTGCGCCACGTCCTGGGCAGTGGTTTCCACGTCCGGACTCTCCAGGTCTGTCGTCATCATGTCCGTCGCTCCGCGTCGGATGTCCTCGGTGTCGGCCCCCCGAGTGGGGATACCGTCGGGCGGGAAAATTATGGGATAATCCCGGACGGGTCGCAACCCGAAATGCGCCGACCCGCCGGGCCGCCCGGGTTGCCGGGGTCACCCGCACTTGACACACCCCGCCGGAATGCCATAACCCTTATCCCTCTCGCCGCCCCGGGACGGACCCCGGGGCCTACTGGGTCTCGCAAGGAGGACACCGTGAAGCCCGACCCCGCCCCGCCCCCCGTCCCGCTGTGTGATATCCAGATCCAGTACCGGGCCCAAAAGGACGAGATCGACGCGGCGGTGCTGCGGGTACTCGGGTCCGGGCAGGCGATCCTCGGCCCGGAGGTGGCGGCGTTCGAGAAGGAAGCGGCCGCGTACTGCGGGGCCGCGTACGGAGTCGGGTGCGGGTCCGGGACCGACGCCCTGGTGCTGGCCCTGCACGCCCTCGGGGTCGGCCCCGGGGACGAGGTGATCGTCCCGCCGTTCACGTTCTTCGCCACCGCCAGCAGCGTGTGCCGGGTCGGGGCCCGGCCGGTATTCGCCGACATCGACCCGGTCACGTTCAACATCGACCCGGCCCAGATCGCCGCGAAGATCACGAACCGTACCCGGGCAATCATCCCGGTCCACTTGTTCGGCCAGTGCTGCGACATGGACCCGATCCGGCGGGTGGCCGATGACCACCGGCTGTATGTGGTCGAGGACGCGGCCCAGTCGTTCGGGGCCGAGTACCGGGGGGTACGGTGCGGATCGCTCGGGGCGGTGAGTTGTTTCAGCTTCTACCCGACGAAGAACATCGGCACTCTCGGCGACGCCGGGCTGGTGACGACGAACGACCCGGCCGTGGCGAAGAAGCTGCAAGCCCTGCGGGTCCACGGGTCGGAGGTGAAGTATTACCACAAGTACCTCGGGTACAACATGCGGCTGGACGCCGTTCACGCCGCGATCCTGCGGGTGAAACTCCCGAACGTTCCCCGGTGGCTGGGCCAGCGGGAGGTGGCCGCGCGGCGGTACGACGGGCTCGTCGAGAAGTACCAGCTGCACGGGTTCATGCAGCGGCCGACGGCCCGCCCGGACCGGCGACACGTGTTCAACCAGTACGTCGTCCGGGTCCCGCCCGCTCACCGAGACCCGCTGGTGAAGCACCTGAAGGAGAACGGCATCGGGGTGGAGGTGTATTACCCGCTGGCGCTGCACCAGCAGGAGTGCTTCCGGCATCTCGATTACCGAACCGGCGATTTCCCCACGAGCGAGGAGGCGACCCGGACGGTCCTCGCCCTGCCGATCTTCCCGGAGATCACCGAGGCGCAGCAGGACCGCGTGATCGGCGTGTGTGCGGCGTACCTGCAGCAGCGGCTGCGGCTCGCAGCTTGACGGAAGGGTCGGCGACCCGAAGAGGCGTCGGGAGAAGATGAACCGGGCCGCGGGAAACCCCGCGGCCCTTTCGCTTGGTGCTCCCAGGGGGTCTCGACGACCGGCCGTGCGCCGAAAAACCGTTGCCACCCGATACAACTCGCCCGAACTATTCGACCACTTCTCTTGACACTTCCTACCCAGTTTGCCCAACTATACTAAGGACACAACCGCCTCTGCCCGATTCGGTGAGATGGGAGCCGGCGATGTTTACCCACCAACACCACCTCCGGCATCTGCTGCGGCCGGAACATTACACGTCCGAAGCTCAGTACCGGGCCGAGCTGAGGCACCTGTTCCGGCCCGCGTGGCACCCCCTCGCGACCGTCAGTGACCTCGCCCGGCCGGGCGACTTCCTCACGTTCGATCTGCTCGAAACCCCGATCCTCCTTCGCAACTTCGATGGCGAGTTGCGGGCGTTCCTGAACGTCTGCGCGCACCGGCACAGCAAGCTGACCGAGAAACCGCGAGGCAACACCGAACGGCTCCGCTGCCAGTATCACGGCTGGGAATTCAACCAGGACGGCGGGACCGCCAAGATCCCCGACGCGAAGGCGTTCCGCCCGTGGGATCGCGAGAACTCGTGCCTGCGGCGGTTCCGGGTCGACACCTGCGGCGATCTGGTGTTCGTCAACCTGAGCGACGACGGGGTTTCCCTGCGCGAGTGGCTCGGCCCGGTCTGGGACCAGTGGCAGGACTACGGCGGCGCGTACCGGTACGCGGCGACGTGGGAGAAGGACTTCCCGTGCAACTGGAAGGTCGTGCTCGAGAATTCGCTCGAGTCGTACCACATCCCGGAGGTCCACCCGAAGACGTTCAAGGAGCTCCCCGAGGAGACTAACTCCTGGCACGAGCTGACCGAGAAGTTCACCTCGTTCAAGACGGTCCCTCCGAACGAGTTCGCGACCCGTGTCCAGAACTGGATCGTCCGCCGGCTCGGCGAACCGGTGACGAACGAGTACTGGCACCGCGTCCTGCACCCGCACACGACCGGGAGTTCCCTCGACTCGTTTCGGATGATGCAGTGCGTGTTCCCGACAGGCCCGACGACGTGCCGGTACCGGTCCATCTTCTTCACCCTCCGGGGGCGGAGGCGAAACCCATTCGCGTGGATGATGTACCGGGGCCTCCGGGCGATCGCGGTCCTCGTCGCGAAGCAGGTGTTCGCCGAGGACGAGGCGATTTATTCCGGGGTGCAGAAGGGGATGGCGGCGAGCCCGCAACCCGGGGTGATTGGAACCCGTGAGGAGCGGATCTACTATTTCCAGAAGTACGTGCTGGATCACACTCAGCGGGCGAGCGAACTGCCGCTGGCGCCGGACCTCGTCTCGAACGGAGCGTGTCGCGTTCCAGATTCGTAGGGCCGGCTGTGCCGGCCGTTTCCATAAAGATGGCCGACACGGCCGTCCTATCCCGGCTTCTTCGGGTTCGGGTAGTGTTCCTGCATGACCTGCTTCATCTCGCGGACGGCCCGCTCCATACCGACTAGCACCGCCCGCGACACGATCGAATGCCCGATGTTCAACTCTTCCACACCCGCGACCCGCACGATCGGCTTCACATTCCAGTAGTTCAGGCCGTGGCCCATGTGGACGTGGAGCCCGAGCCCCTTCGCGTGGGCCGTTGCCCGTTCGAGCTTCGCCAGCTCGGCCGCAACGGCGGCCGCTCCGACGGCCTCGGAGTAGCTCGCCGTCTGGAACTCGATCGCGTCGGCCCCGAGTTTCTTCGCCATATCCACCTGGGCGAGGGCGGGGTCGATGAACAGCGAGACGTGAACCCCGGCGGCCTTCAGGCGGTCGACCGCCGACCGGGTCGCGGGCTCGGTGGCGGCCACGTCCAGCCCGCCCTCGGTGGTCAGCTCCTGCCGCTTCTCCGGCACAAGTGTCGCCTCGTCCGGCTTCACCTTCAGGGCGATGGCGACGATCTCCTCGTAGGCGGCCATCTCCAGGTTCAGCCGGGTGGTGACCACCTCGCGGAGGAGGTAGACGTCGCGGTCCTGGATGTGTCGGCGGTCCTCGCGGAGGTGGACGGTGATACCGTCGGCCCCGCCCAAGGTGGCGAGAACGGCCGCCGCGACCGGATCGGGCTCCTTCGCCCGCCGGGCCTGTCGGACCGTCGCCACGTGGTCGATGTTCACACCGAGACGGATCATGGTCTTGATCGTTGCAGGGTGGGTCGAATCTTCGAGGCCCACCGGTGTTGCTCGCGGTGGGCCTCGAAGACTCGACCCACCCTACAGGATTACTGCCGCCCGTACCTGGCCAGGTAGTCGAGGACTTCGCGGTAGCGGGTCAGCTCGCGGGTCATCGCCTTATACAGGAACACTCCGAGCAGGACACACCCAACACGTTCCAGCACCGGACTGACGACGGGGACCGCGAACCAGACCGCGAACAGGAAGTAGTTGAGCGCGAACAGCCCCAGGATCGCCGGGAGAAGGAACTGGGCCGTCCGGCTGATCCGATAGCGGGGGTCGAAGTACATCCGAACCGTCAACCGGAGTTCGGACCAGAGCTGGGACAGGAACCACGCGCGGTGGGACGGGTCGGCGAACACCGGGGGGTGAAGGACCGCGCCACTCGGGGGAAGGGGTGTCGACATCGTCGGGCCGGGAGAAGGGGCGACGAGGGCCAAGGCGGTCGGGGCGACCGCCCCCGTGGCGTCGAACAGGACTCCGCCCGGGGCCGGTGGGGGCGGCGCGACGGCCAGCTTGGCGAGGACGCGCTCGGTGATCGCGTCCTCCGTGACCTTCGCCTCCAATTCCGTGACCGCGGCTTCCAGTTTGCGGACCCGGTCATCCGGCACGTCCCCGTTCCGCCGGCCGTTCACCCGGGCACGCGGAGCGCCATCCTGTTGGTCATTCGGGTCGATCATACCCGTTCCCGCGGGGCGGGTCCTCCTGATGCAGCCCGGTGATCCGTAGCACCGAGATCAAAATACCCGGTGTGCGCAGCTGCGCACAGGTCAAGCTGCAAACCGGATGCCCATAGCGGGCGAGTGTGGTCCGCGCGCTCTGCAAAGGGGCCGAAGACCGCTGGTGCTTCGGAAGCAGACCGATCGTCGGCTCAATGGGCCGGGACCGACCGCTCGCGGGGCGTGCGGACCACACCTGAGGCGTTACTTCTCCGCAATCGGGCTCGGCTTCTCGGCGGTCGGGAACTCCTTCGGCAGTGGGGTCGTGACCGTCCCGGTCGCAGCCCATTCGGTCCCACGGCGGAGGGTGGCGGCGAACCCGTGACACCGCATGGCGTTCGCGTCGTGCCCCATCGGCGTGTGGAACACCCTGCCCTTCCCGTAGGTCACGGTCCAGATCATCGGCTCGTGGACGCCGGTCCCGCCCTTCGACTTGTCCGAGTAGGCGGTCGCCAGCACTTGAACGTTCTCGATCGGCCCGCGCATGTTGTCGTACAGCTCGTCCCGAACGTGCATCCATTCCGGCGGCATCCCCTTCGTCACCGGGTGGTCGGCATTCCGGACGGTGACGGCGAACGGGCCGACGTACCGGTGCCCGGACCCGTCTCCCTTCCCGGAGGGGACCCGGACCTCCTTCCCGGCGGCGTCGAGGAACAGCCGGTCGCCGCCGGTGTTCCCCCGCCAGCCCATCCCGATCATCTGGTTATACCCCTTCCACCCCGTGAACGCATTGTTTGCCGCGTGGACGATCACCAGCCCGCCCTTGCCTTCCTTCACGTAGGCGTCGAGGGCCTCGTTGAATTCGGCCGGCCACGGTTCACCGTTGTAGTTCAGGACCACCGCGTCGAACGTCTCGACGGGCGGGCGGAACGCCGCCCGCGTCCGCAGGTACAGGCCGTACTCGTCGGCGTACCCGGTCAGTGCGGTCCTGAACTTCTCGATCTCGGCCGGGTCCGGTTTGGTGGGCTTGGGCGGCAGCACCGGCTCCTGCACGGTGGTCGCGACCTCCACGGTGAACCGGCCACTGCCTTCCAGGATCTTTTTCATGACGGGCGTCGTCTCCCGCCAGTTGTGGTTATTCTGCCCGTCGATGATCAGCACCTTGAGCCTGGCGGGCGGGTCAGCGGTCAACCCCGGCGCGGGGCCGGAGGCGGGAACGACGACGGTCGCCGCCGCGAGGACGAAGGCGGAGAGGAAACGCATGGGGTGGGACTCCGTCCTGAGGGGGGAACACGGGGCGGCTCTTGATCCGCCGCGGACGATTGTGACCTGCCGCTATCACCGGCGTCAACTGGGTGGTAACATCCGGATAGATATTCCGAGGAGGTCTACGAATGAAAACCGACCCGAACGACGTGGTGCGGGTGGCCGCAGGAGACATGGTGGTCATCGAACTTTACAAGCAGGCGTTGGTCGACGAGGGCATCGACGCCCGGGTACTCGGGGAGTCACTGGAGGCGAGTTTCGGGACCGCGATCCCGCGGTCGGTGGAGTTGTGGGTCCACCAGTCCGACGCCGCACGTGCCCGGGCCATAATCCGGCGGATGGAAGAGGAGCGGGGCGAGAAGGTCTCCGGACACGAACACTTCCCAAATCCGACAAGCGACCCGAAGCCCGGCCATCCCGGGGGGCACGGGCCGCACACCCACTATAACCCTGACCCGCGGCCGTGATCCGAGGCACGGCGGGCCCCGGCGTTCTCGCCGGGGACCCGTTCTCTGCAGCCGACCGGTAAACTCACTTCAGCATTTCCTTCAGGCCTTTCAGCGCGCGGGCGGTCACCCGGGTGGACGCCGGCTTGTCCTTGGTCACGGTCATCTCGCCCGGCTTGAAGCGGTTGGGCACTTGCTTCCCGCCCTTCTGCGCGGGAATCCGCTTGGCCTTCAGCTTGAACAGCCCGGGCAGGGTGAGAACCCCGGGGCCCTTCTGGCTCAACTGCTTCTTGATCACTTCGGTGATCGAGTCGAACACCTTGGCCACCTCGGCCTTCTTCAGACCGGTCTGTTCGGCGACCTCGGTGTAAAACTGCGCTTTGGTGATCGACTTGGCGCTCTTCGCGCCGCCCTTCCCACCCGCAGGGGCCGTGGACTTGGCCATGTTTTTCTCCGAGAAACGAAGGAGTGGAGCCCAGAACTGCACGAAAACTACGGGGTTCTGTGGGGTCTTGTCAACGGAACACCGCCATTTCCCGAGAAATATCCGGTATTTTTCCGTCCGGAGGCCCTGTCAAGGGTGTTTCAGGCCCGATTTTTAGAGCTCACGGCTTACTTCCCCTCCCACCGGCACGACCGGATCGCTCTGATCCGGGCTCCGCGGTATCATCGAGTAACCCCATAACCCGTGGTGTGTCCCCGACGAACCGCGGCGCCGTTCTGTCACTCCCTTCTATTCGGGCACCGGTTCCGGGGGTTGTTACCGTCATCTCTCTTATTCCAGGGTGGTGTCGCCATGCGCGTCCTTGCTCGACTGTCCGTATTCGCCCTCGCCCCGCTGGTCGGCGGGGTGTGCCGGGCCGCGGGGTTGTCCGCGGCCGGCGAGGGACTTGCCGCGGTGGCCAAGTTCCTGGCCGACCGCCTGTCCGACCAGAGCCTGCGGGTGGCCGATGCCCTGCGGGAGTCCGCCGATCGGGCGTGGCAAACGCTCGAACTCGCCCTCGCCGGCGAGTCACTGGTTTCCGCCGCCGACCGCGGCGACGACCGGGCATTCCGCGAGCAGGTCCGGCTGTTCCTGCTGAACGCCCGGTTCGACGGCCGGGCCGCCGGCGACCGTGATTTCGTTCCCCGGTGCCTCGCCGAACTCCGGGCCGCGAAGGCGGCGGGGGTGCTCAACGGGGAGGACGTCGACCCGGTCAAGCTGGCCGAACGCCTCGGGGACCTCACCCGGTTCGGAGAACCGACCGCACTGCTGGCCGCGCAGTGGCAGCTGGCGGACGAACTGGCGTCCGATCTGAACACCGGTGGATTCCCGACTCTGGCCACGTTCATTACCCTGCGCCCGGCCGCAGACGAGTCCGCCGCTCCGCTCCTGGCGGTGGCGGTGCGGTATTACTTCCGCCGGGCGGTGGAAGACGACCCGAAGTTGTTCCAGGGGCTTGCGTTCGCCCAGCTGGAGCGGATCGGGAAGGTCCAGGAGGACAGCGCCGCCCAGCTCGCCGCGCTGATGTCCCGGTACGTCGAACGGCTGGAAACCCGGCTCGGGGAGATCAAGGAGACCGCGCTGACCACCCGGGCCGAGGTGCGGGAACTCCGCGCGGTCGTGGCGGGCGGGAGGTACGAGGCCCCTGATCGGGCGATGGACGGGGGGAACGTCGAGGTCGAGATCAGGGGGCTTTCGACCCCCGCCCGCCAGACCCTGCCCTCGGTCCTCACCGCCCACACCGGGGCGGTGGCGTGCGTCGCAATCTCGCCGGACGGCACCCGGGCGGTCACCGGCGGGGCCGACAAGGGCCTCTGGGTCTGGGACCTCACCAGCCGGCGCGAGATCAAGTGCATCCCCGGCCACCGCGACCGGGTGTGCTGCCTGGCGTTCTCGCCGGACGGTCGGAGGGTGCTGTCCAGCGGCCTCGACCAAACGGTCCGCCTATGGGATGTCGACGCCGGGTTGGAACTGAAGTGCTTCGACCGGCAGACCAACCGGAGCGCGGCGTTCAGCCCGGACGGGAAGACCGTCCTGTGCGGAGCGCTCTACGACGGGAAGCTCCGGCAATTCGACGTGACCACCGGGAAGGAAATCCGGCGGCTCCCGGGCCACGCCGACTGGGTCGTGTGCGTCGCATTCGCGTCGGACGGGAAGGTGGCCCTGTCCGGCGGGCTGGATAAGACGATCAAGCTCTGGGACGTGGCGACCGGCAAACTGCTCCGGACATTCCCACTGCGGAACACCGTACTGTCGAGCGTGGCGTTCTCGCCGGACGGATGGCGGGTGCTGTCGGCCGGGGCGGACCACCTCGTGCGGATCTGGGACACGTTCACCGGGCAGGAACTGGGCCGGCTCGTCGGGCACACCGACGCGGTGTCGTGCGCAGCTGTGTCCCCGGACGGTGAGCGGGCCGCGTCCGCCGGGCACGACGGGACGGTCCGGGTGTGGGACCTGCGGCTGAAGAAGGAACTCCGGAGGTTCGTGGGCCACACCGGGAACGTAATCTGCGTTGCCTTTACCCCGGACGGAAACGCCCTGCTCTCGGGCGGCGACGACGCGACCGTCCGGGTGTGGGAACTGGAGAAATGACGCCGGATCTGCCAAAACCCACCAATGACGAAAAGAAGAACACCGCCGGGACGGCTCCCTTTCGCCATTGGTGGGGCATTCGTCATTTCCTGACTCGCCGCGGGCGTCGCAACTCATATCTTCTTCTGCGATTGCCGCCCCAGCCTGAGTACGGTCACCCGAAGCAGAGACACCGAGACGACAATGGGCGAATCCGAGCACGCCGTCAGTAAAGCCCCGGCGGATTTCACCGACCTCGACGGGGTCAGCATCAACACGATCCGCACCCTGGCCATGGACGCGGTCCAGAAGGCTAACTCCGGCCACCCGGGCGCCCCGATGGGCCTCGCCCCGGTCGCCTACACCCTCTGGAACCGCATCCTCAAGTACGACCCGAAGCACCCGTACTGGCTCAACCGCGACCGGTTCGTGCTCTCCAACGGCCACGCCTCAATGCTGCTGTACGCCCTGCTCCATCTCGCCGGGGTGAGGAACCGGGACGAGAACGGGAACGTGATCGACGAGCCGTCGCTGCCGCTCGAACAACTCCAGCGGTTCCGGCAGCTCGGGAGCCGCACCCCGGGCCACCCGGAGCAAGAGGCCACGTCGGGCGTGGAAACCACCACCGGCCCGCTCGGCCAGGGGGTCGGGAACGCGGTCGGGATGGCGATCGCCCAGAAGTGGACCGCCGCCCACTACGGCCGGCCCGGGTTCGAGGACCTGTTCGACCATAGGGTGTACTGTATCTGCGGCGACGGGTGCATGATGGAGGGGGTCGCGTCGGAAGCGTCCTCGCTCGCCGGGCACCTCGAGCTGAACAACCTCTGCCTGATCTACGATGACAACCGGATCACGATCGACGGTAGTACCAGCCTCGCTTTCAGCGAGGACGTCGGGGCCCGGTTCCTGGCTTACAAGTGGAATGTCGTCCGGGTGCCGGACGGGAACGACGTCACGCAGTTCCTGCAGGCGGTGGCGGTGGCCCACGCCACACACGACCGCCCGACACTGATCATCGTGAGCACGCACATCGGGTACGGGGCCCCCAAGAAGCAGGACACGAAGGAAGCCCACGGGGAGCCCCTGGGCGAGGAAGAGGTCAAGGCGGCCAAACGGTTCTTCGGCTGGCCGGAGGACGCGAAGTTTCTGGTCCCCGACGGGGTGTACCAGCGGTTCCAGGAGGGCATCGGGAAGCGAGGAGCGGAGGCCCGGGCCGCCTGGGAGAAAAAGTTCGCCGAGTACAAGGCGAAGCACCCTGCCCTCGCCGCCGAGATCGAGACGGCCGAGAAGCGTGACCTCCCGGCCGGCTGGGACAAGGACATCCCGACGTTCCCGGCCGACGCCAAGGGGCTCGCGACCCGCGACAGCTCGGGCCAGGTGCTCAACGCGATCGCGAAGAACGTCCCGTGGGTGATCGGCGGGGCGGCCGACCTGAACCCGTCGACCAAGACGTTCCTGAAGTTCGACGGGGCGGGGGTCTTCACCGCGGCCACCCCGGGAGGGCGGAACATTCACTTCGGGGTCCGCGAGCACGGGATGGGGGCGATCCTGAACGGGCTGGTGCTCTCGAACCTACGGGGGTACGGGAGCGGGTTCCTGATCTTCAGTGACTACGGCCGGGGGGCCCTGCGGCTCGGGGCCGTGATGCACATCCCGGTCCTCTACATCTTCACCCACGACAGCATCGGGGTTGGTGAGGACGGCCCGACCCACCAGCCGATCGAGCACCTCGCCAGCCTGCGGGCGATACCGAACTTGATCCTGATCCGGCCGTGCGACGCCAACGAGGTGGCCGAGGCGTACAAGATAGCGGTCCAACTGAAGCACAACCCGGCGGTGCTCACCCTGACCCGACAGGCCGTGCCGACGCTCGACCGGACGAAGTACGCCCCGGCAAGCGGGCTGGCGAAAGGCGGGTACGTGCTGGCGGACGCGAAGGACGGCAAGCCCGACCTGATCCTGATCGGGACCGGGAGCGAGGTGTCGCTCTGCGTTGAGGCGTACGAGAAGCTGACCGCCGAGGGGGTGAAGGCCCGGGTGGTGAGCCTGCCGTCGTGGTTCCTGTTCGAGAAGCAGGACCAGGCGTACCGCGACAGCGTGCTCCCGCCGGCCGTCACTGCCCGCGTGTGCGTGGAGATGGCGAGCGTATTCGGGTGGGAGCGGTACGCCGGCTCGACCGGGGCGATTATCGGCATGCGGACGTTCGGCGCGTCGGCCCCGCTCAAGGACCTGCTGAAACACTTCGGGTTCACAATCGAGAACGTGCTGAAGGCCGCGAAGGAGCAGCTGGCGAAGAAGTGAGCTCACCGCGAGTCCCGGGCGACATCCACGACTCCTCCGCCTCCCATCCACTAATCGGGGGGGAGAATGTGTGGAAATCACGGTCCAGACGGGCACCAGTTATTCGTGCTTACTGGTCCCGCTCCCTGCTGAACTGATGGAGGTGGTGAAGGTGGGGCCGACCGTGAACAAGGTCACGAACGAAGGCCCGGAGTGTCTAGCTCCGGCAGCCTGAAACGCCCCGCCGACGCTCACCCGGCTCGCCCATAGACCGGGGAAAGACAATCGACGGGGCAAGCTCATCGCCGAAGCTCCCGACTATGGAGCCGAAGGCGGGATGCGAAGGGTTATTGGCTTCGGCGGCGGGGCAATTCCGGCCTGCGGCCCCCGAGGATGGTACTTATCCGGGATTGGGGTGCCGAATTCCTCCCAGTCCTGCATGGCGTTCATGCACTCGTGGTGCTTGAACCCTGACATTGGGTCCTCGCCCGGAGCCGGTGGAACTCGACCGCCCGGTCTCTTCTGGATGCAGATACCCGTGCAGATTTGGGCGGGCGGATTGGCGTCGGGGAGGTATTGGCCAACATGCAAGTCGACCTCATCCCCAACCCGGATGTCCGCCAGACGGTAACTGTAAGAGGCGGAAACACCCGGCCCGAACCCTCCCCCCCGTAACCAGTCCGACACCTCGAATCGTCGCGGAGGCTCCTTGGACCGACGGAGGACACTGACCGTTCCATCTGTGGCAGTGACCGTGATGGTGTTTAAGTCCGCCTCAATTTCCACGCGAGTAGCGGTTAGTAGTCGGCCCGGCCCCTTCACGGTCATCGCGTCGCCGGTGAAGACTTGTCGCGAGACGTTCTTCCCCCCCTCCGCCTTTCGTCGGTGCTCGTAGCCTTTTTGGCCTGTTATCTCAATGTAGAGCCCTTGGACTTCGATAAAATCCCTGCCCACGTCCGTTACTTTCCCCCAGTATTGGACGAACAGGATTGCCGGGCGAGGGGGTGGGGCGACTGGCATTTGCCCGGACACGGTTTCGGTCACGAGGAAGAGGCACACGAACATCAGCGAGCGGGAAATTGGGGGGTTCATATCCGCGCATCCTCGCTGACGACCTGGTTCGGGCGCAACCACGGTACTCAATTCCGGGTTATGGAGCAGCATCCGGGATGCGGGGCGTTACCGGTTTCGGCGGCGGGGCAATTCCGGCCTGCGGCCCCCGAGGATGGTACTTATCCGGGATTGGGGTGCCGAATTCCTCCCAGTCCTGGTATGCGTTCATAACTTCGTGGTACTGATATTTCGACGTCGGGTCGGATGTCGGGGATGGTGGCACTCGCCCACCTGGGCGCCGTTTGATTGAAATGGCCGAGCAGATGTTGTACATGGGCAGAATGGCTTCTTGGTGGTATAGCTGGAATTCCAACATCACCTCGTCCCCCACCCGAACATCCGCCAAGCGGTAACTATCAGAGTCGGTTGCGCCCGGCATAAACCCGCCTGTCCGTAACCAGTCTGACACCTCAAATCGCCGAGGGATCTCCTCAGACCGGCGGAGAACACTGACCGCCCCGTCCGCGGCAGTAACCGTGACGGTGTTCAAATCTCCACTAACTTCCACTCGCGTTGCGGTCAGTAACCGACCCGGCCCCCTCACGGTCACAGCGTCACCAGTGTAGATGTCTCGTGAGACATCCTTTCTTCCTTCCAGCTTCCGCTCGGTCTTGCAACGCTTCTCTCCCTTTATCTCGATGTAGAGCCCCTGAATCTCGATGAAATCCTTCCCCACATCCGTCACCTTCCCCCAGAATCGGTCGAACAGGATAGCTCGCCGCGGCGGCGGGGCGACGTGCGGCGTTTGCCCGGACCCGATCGCGGTCATCAGGAAGAGACATGCGAACAGCAACGAGCGTGAAATAGTAGCGTTCATTTAGTGGCCTCCTCACTGACAGATATGCCCGTACAAGATACCAATTATGGCTTGTACGGACCACTCGTTATACGTACCTCAAAGTTGTTTGTTAGAATATTATTGGGGCGTGACATGCCAGAGATTGATGACGTCAGAAGGAACTGGGATGCCATTGCCCCAGTCGTTGCTCTGGGCTGGCCTCTCGAAATTCAGAGTTCTGGTGTTGTTGGGGTCGTTGACCAACGTTATCGGCCGGTTCGGGCCAGTGGCTTTTACGACGACCCAGCTCACATTGGTGAGGTCGTAGGGTTTGGGGTTCCAGGGCGGATTTGGTCCGAGAATTGCGCCGCCCGCACCGAGGGTGATAGTGAATGTGGTGGCTTTCCAAAGGTCCGCAAAGCGGGCACCATTCACGTCGATGCCGACGAACGGCCGGTACACCCCGCTGGTCCACGTCACATCCCCGTTCACGTTGAGAACCCCGTAGACATGTGCCGCCCCTTGCGTAAGAAACGCGGGGTCGTCGATTACGACATCGGCACCCGCGACGGTCAGGTTACCGGTGATTTTCGCGTCCTGTTGTGCCCCACTCCCGACCGGCTTGGTCGACAGCTTACCGCCGGCAAGGTATACCCCGTGGTCGACCTGGACGGTGCTGCCGTTTTCGATGAGCATCACACCCCCTGCCGTCGCGGTTTGCAGGACGGACCCGGCGACGGCCCCCGTTCCCACACTCCCGACGAATGAGGCGGTCGCCCCGCCCTGAACGGTGAACGTCCCGCCATCGTTCTTGAGCGGAACACCGTTTGCGCTCCAGTTCTTGGGACCGGTTACGGTAATGGAACCGCCGGCCGTAATCCAGTTCATTAAATCGGACGTCCCCGACGTCCCCGACGTGAAGGTGACGTTGTTGTTCTGCGCGGCAATCGTCACGGCGCTGGCGCTGACAAGGAGCCCGGTCCCCGCCTTGAATGTGATGCCCACATTCTGGAAGGTTGCGGTAGTATTGTTCACGATTTTCAACGTGTCCGCGGTGGATAGCGTCCCGTCACTGATGAGCGCGGTACCGTTGTCCACGGTCAGATTCGCGGCATTAGTACTGCCGTTGAGGATACCTCCGTGCCACGTGAACCCTGGTACCTCCGGCGGCGCCATCCCCGACACGCGGGTCACCGTGATGTCCGTCCCGGCGACAGGTTGGGAGATTTCTCCACCACTCAGGCCGAACGTTCCGACGTTCAATGCCCCCGACAGGGTGACCTTCCCGGTGTACACGGAATTCAGGATGACAGTCCGGTACGACCCGCTGAACCCCTGGCAGTCATCCGAGCCGTAGGTCCCGAAGTAGACGTTGTCACCGGCCGATGGAAGACCCGTCGGACCAGCCCCCTGCCAGTTCGCCGGGTTGGTAGCTAGGTGGTCGCCCGCGGTGTCCGCCCAGAACACGTAATAGCCCGCCGGGACGATTCGCTCGTCCAGCGCTTCCAGCCGCGGCCGGAACCTCAACCCGCTGTTCTTCCGGCTCGTGATGCGAGCTTGCAACCGGCGCACGATGCTCCTGAGTATAACAGGATTCCTGTCGGGTTGGGGAGAGAAAGCGTCCTGAAGCCACGCTAGATTAGCACTGTCGTTTTCAACACGCCAGCTACGTTCTTAAAAAATCTTGACAGACTTACCCCGGCAAGAAGTCGTGTGCAAGTAGATGACAATCTTCGCCTTGTTTGGCAAGAAGAGGCAAGGCAAGGAAACGGTCGCACATGCGCTTTGGCAGTTCAAGCGAGGGGAGGCGCCCTCCGGCATCAGGAGCGGTTCGCCGTTCTGTCCCGGTTCGGTCGGAGAACCCGGTTCAACGACGACCCGCCC
The DNA here is from genome assembly GCA_028288765.1 of Gemmataceae bacterium. GTDB lineage: Bacteria > Planctomycetota > Planctomycetia > Gemmatales > Gemmataceae > Urbifossiella. Next base: position 119,525 of record JAQGHQ010000296.1, read on the forward strand.
GGGAAGCCGCGCCCGCCCCGGTACTGAGCCCCTGCACCTCGGCCCACGTCTCCTCCGGGACTCCGGGGATGCGGCCGAAGCGAACTTCGGCCACGCCCCAGTCCGGCGATGGTGAGCATCCGCCCAGGCCAGAATCTGGCCGGTGGTCAGCGGCGGTGGGTAGTGCCTGTGCTTCCGCCGCCGGCGTCCGAGCAGGAGGCGGGCGAGGGAGGAGCCGCCGGGGAGGCCGCGGTGCCCTCTCTGGAGGGCTTGGTCGACCCCACACCACGTCAGGTCGACGACCCCGTCGACCAGGCCGTCATCCCGGTGGGGCCACCGCCCGTGCCGTCGGCGGAATTCATCCGCCAAACGCAAGATGTGGCTGACGAACAGAGGCGGTCGCATCGCTTGTCACAACCCCACGGCCGATTCCCACTCATAGTATCCCAGGTCGGCAGCGTCCTTTCCTTTCCCCGCCAGCTCGTACAGACCTTCCCCGGTCTGCACGAAGAACCCCTCGGCGACCAGCCAGTCGAAGTGGACTTGGTCGTGCCGGGTCATGTTCCGGGCGTCCTCGTACCGGAACCGCTTCTTCCGGCACACCCGCCGGACCATCCGCCACTTGTTCTCGCTCAGGGACAATTGGGCCATCGGGCGACACCTCGGGCACGGAGAAGGGGCATGGACCCCCAGCTCCCGCATTGAGCAGGGGGTCGCGTTCGCGGGTAAGAGTCGAATCTATAGTCGATTCAGATGGTATTCTTACCAAAGGCCAGCACGGACGCAAGTTTATTCCGCTTCGGTCCGGAATGCTCACCCAGGCCCGGTGCGCCGCGAGGGGGACCGGATGACCACCGCCCACCACCAGTTGCTCGGCACCTACCGCACCCCGTGGTTCAAGTACGGGGTCATTCTGCTGTGCTTGGCTGCATTGCACCTATCTTGCACCTAAAACCCCGGAATAGGCGGACGAGACGGTCCAGACGGACACCAGTTATTCGTGCTTATACTTGATTAACCACGGGTCAGCGGTCTTCTCCTGCCACTCCCGGCACTCCTTCCGGAGGTCGTTTAGTACGTCCGTGTACTTGGGGTCTGTGGCCAGGTTCTTCACCTCGTCCGGGTCGGAATTCAAGTCGTAAAGCTCTTCTCTGGGGCGATTCAGGTACACGGCGACAGGACGCCGCCCCATCATTTTGTCGCCCCGTTCGAGGATTCCCTGCCACGCTTCCGACCCCCAGAGGTCCCCGGCATGGGGGAACGGCAGCTGGTGAGCGAGGTTCAGCAAATACTTGTACTGGCGTGTGCGCACCATGCGGGTGGGGTAATACATGGTGATCTCGTGAAACTGGTGAGACCCGTACACCACGTCCCAGCCGGCAGGCTTCTCCCGCTCCAGCACCGGAAGCAGTGAGCGGCCCGGCAAGGTCGCGGGCGCCCTCACCCCGGTCCAGTCGAGCACCGTCGGGGCGATGTCGGTCCAGCTCGCCATTGCCCCGCACGCCACCCCCGCCTTCTGGCCCGGCTTCCGGACGACGAGCGGAAGGTGAACCCCGGCGTCGTACAGCGTCGTCTTCGCACCAGGGAACGGCATGCCGTTGTCGCTCAGGAAGATCACGAGCGTGTCGTCGAGCTGTTTTGCCTCCTCCAGCACCTTGAGTACAAGCGCGACCCCGTGGTCCATTCGGGCAACGGACTGGTAATAGTCCGCCAGCTCCGCCCTCACGTCCGGGGCGTCGGGCAGGTGCGGCGGGACCGGAACGGTCTTCGGGTCGAACGCATCCGCGGGGACACCACGCGGGTACTGAATCTCGTTTCCGAACCCCTTGGCCCCCGCCCGGTGCGGGTCGACGAACCCGACGAGTAAAAAGAAGGGCTTGTCCCCGCACCCGGCGACGAACGCCCTGGCCTTTTCGGCCACCTGCACCACGTTCCGCCCGTTCACCGCGATCTCCTCGTCGAACGGGTACACCTCCCTCGGCAGGACGTGCAGTTTGGCGATCACCCCGGACCTGTACCCGGCCGGGCCGAGCAGGGCGGGGAGCCCCTTCACCTTGCGGAACGTGTGGGCGTTGTGCTCCGCGTGGGCAAGCCCGTACTGCCCGCACATGTGGGTCGGCATCCCGGTCAGGAGCGTGGCTCGGCTCGGGCTGCACGACGAGACGCTGGCGAACCCGTGCGTGAACCGCGTGCCGGTCGCGGCCAGCTGGTCGATGTTCGGAGTCTTCGCCACCCGGTCGCCATAGCACCCGACCTGCATCCCCAGGTCGTCGGCGACCAGGAGCACGACGTTCTTCTTCCCGGCGGCCGTCGCCGGCATTACAAGTCCGAGTGCAACGACGAGAGAGACAAACCAGCGGGTCATGAGAGACTCCGGAGCGTACAAGAACCCAGGGCGTTGCTCTGGGCTCTGTTGTCGCACCCGGTCAGGATGCGAACAACCGTTTTCAGCCCGAAGGGATGGGACAACGTAGCCCGGGGCAACACTCTGGGTCTTCTTTTCCGGCGTTTGCGTCTCTCCGGCGGTCCGCGTACACTGTCCCGGTCACCCCTTCCCACCCCCGGAGCCCTCCCCATGAATCGCCGCACGTTCCTGCAGTCTGCCGCTCCCTCCGCCGCGGTCTTTTCGACCGGCCCGACCCTGCTCGGGACGACCCGCAAGGCCGGGGACGACACCCCGGTCATCGGCGCCGGCGAGCACAAGTACGAGTGCCACCACAACTGGGGGCAGCTGCCGAGCGGTTATTCCTGGCAGACCACCCACAACGTCGCCATCGATTCACGGGGTCTGGTGTACATCACTCACCAGGGTTCGAAGGGCACCAAGGACAACATGGACACGGTCCTGGTGTTCGACCCGAAGGGGAAGTTCGTCCGGTCGTTCGGAAAGGAATGGCACAACGGCGGGCACGGGATCGAAATCCGCAAGGAGGGCTCCGACGAGTTCATCTACCTGTCCAACACGTGGACCCCGAAGCTGAAGCTGGTGAAGACCACGCTCACGGGCGAGAAGGTGTGGGAGAAGGGCCGGCCGGAGGCGAAGGAGTACGAAGACCCGAAGACGCCCTACAACCCGACGAACATCTGCTTCCTGCCCGACGGCGGGTTCAACGTCGGGGACGGGTACGGGTCGAACTACATGCTCAACTACGACAAGGACGGGCAGCTGGTGAAGGTATTCGGCGGGTCGGGGAAAGACCTCGGGAAGCTCGCCACGCCCCACGGTCAGTGGGTGGACGCCCGGAATAAGGACAAGCCGGTCCTGCTCGTTTGCGACCGGGCGAACGCCCGGCTCCAGACCTTCACCCTCGACGGTACGCCGGTCGCCGCGACCGAGCCCGGCAAGGCGGTGCTGTTCCCGGCCCACGCCAAGACCCGCGGGGACGTACTTCTGCTCCCCGACCTCCACGCCCGGGTGAGCCTGTTCGACCCGGAGCTGAAGCCGATCGTCCATCTCGGCGACGACCCCGTGTGGCGGAAGAAGGTACTCGACGGGTTCAAGGTCCGGGCCCAGCCGAAGGAGTGGTTGCCCGGGAAGTTCGTCCACCCGCACGACGCGGCCTTCGACAAGGACGGGAACATTTTCGTCGTCGAGTGGGTGGCGACCGGCCGGGTGACGTTCCTGAAGAAGGTGTCGTAGAAGGCCGCCCAGGGCGGGAGCCCTGGGGCGTGAGAACGGGCTCCCGAACCTCCTACTCCGGATCGAGGCCGGGCCACCCGGGGACGTCGACGTCGCCGACCGGGTTTGTGAGAACGTGGACGACGTACCGCCCGCGGCCGTTTCCGGACCGGAAGACGGCCGGTTGGTTCATCGGGAATACCTCCCGGCAACGGCGGGGGATCAACCGCGGCAACAGCCCCGGGCCGGGTTCGCTCATCCGCTCTCGGACCTCGGGCGGGAAGAATAACGCCACCCGCTTCAGGTCCGACACCACGAACCGGACCCGCGGGGCCGCGGCGGTCACCTCTGCCTTCACCTGCTCGTACGCCGCCGGCCCCATCCCGACCGCCGTGCTCAGGTGCATGAACCGGATCGGCGGGCGGAGGTTCATCGTCAGGTACAGGGCGTGCGGGGAGTCGTGCCAGCACATCACCCGCGTGTCGCCGGCGGCCACCCCCTGTGACCTCAGGAACCCGGCTACCTCCTCCAGTTCACTCCAGTTGACCCCGGCGTGGCTGTCGGTCTGGAACGCCACCCCGTTTCGCACATCACCGGACACCTCCCGCGCGGCGAAGCAGGCGGGCCAGTACCGGAACCGGTCCGGGTGGCCGTCCGGGTATTGCCAGACGACGTACCGGAACGCGAGCGGCTGATCCTCCCACCGCGGTGCTGCGCTTCCTGTCGACGCGAGCCAGATCAGAACTCCGGCCTGGAGGCACAGCACCGGGAACGCGATCGCCCACCGGTTCGCCGCGAACAGGGCCAGCATCAGGAGCGTTTCCGGCACATGGACGTAATGGTATTGCTTCTGGAGGACCAGCGCCGTTCCGGCCCACGCGAGGTAAACGGTCGCGAGTACCCCGCGGGCGAACCGCTGCCCGTCGTCGGCCGGTTGATGGTACAGCCACCCGGGGAACCGCCCCACACCCGACCGCGGGCCGGCGGGTTCGGACGCGCCAGCCGACCCGAGATGAGCGTCAAACAGATTCAGCAGGGCGAGTGGGACGGCGGCCAGGAAAAACAGGCTCCAGGGAGGGAAGTAGGCGAGCTGAACCTCCCGCCGGTCGGGGAATTCGCCAAGGATCAGCGACAGGTACGACGTGTTCCACTCCGTGAACACGTGATACAGGTGCGGCCACGTGTCGGACCCGACCAGCCAGGCGAGCCCGGCCCCGCCGACCAGGAGCCCGCCGGCGAATGACCCGGCGAGGTCGGTGGCCGAACGGCGGACCCTGGCCCGAATGCCCGCCCGGGTCGAACCCGCGAGCCGGGCCTGGGTCGCCAGCCACGCCGCCGCCGCCGCCACGATGATGTGCGGCTTGATCCACGCCGCCAGCCCCCAGACGATCCCTTCGAGCAGGGCCGTCCGGAACACCCACCCGTCGGTCACTGATCGCTCCCGGCTCCTCTTCACCCGCCGGAGCCGGTACACCACCGCGGCCACCGCCGGGAGCATCATCCACACGTCCCGCTGGCAGTGGTTGAACTCGGACAGGAAGAGATAGAACCCGGCCGTCCCGGCCGCGGCCCACGCCGCCCCGCCCGCCGTCGCCCCGGCCGCCCGCGCCCACCGGAGCAGGAGTGCCGTCACCACTGTGACCACCACGAGATCGACCGCCCGCACGGCCTCCATGCTCGGCCCGAGGACCGCCCGGACCAGGCACAGTGCCCACACGAACCCGGGCGGGTTGGTGTCGAACACGTCGCGGTAGTGCGTCCCGCCGGTCAGGACCGCCCGGGCGGCGAGGTCGTACAGGGTCAGGTCGATCCACAAGGGCATCCGCAGGAACAACGGGAGCCCGGCGAGGACGAACCCGGCCGCGACGAGCCACCCGAGCTTGACCGACCGCCAGGGAGCCCGGCGGCCCGCGGCCGGCCCCGGGGTCGGGAACGGACCGGCCGGCGGGAGCGGTTGGCGGGAGTTACTCACCGGGACCCAGTTCATCAAGGTGATACCAGTCGGGGATGTCGATTTCGTCCGCGGTCGGCGGGGTCGTGACCTTGTGGACCACGTACCGGCCGGACCGGAAGACGACCGGCTGGTTCCACGGGAACACCCGCCGCTGCGATTTCGGGAGCCACGCGGGATAGGAATGCGGGCCGGCCGTGCCGGGGGCGTTTGCCCGGTCCGGGTTCCAGGTGATCCGTCTGAGGTCGCTCACCACGTACCGCTGCGGGCTGTTCGCCACCTCGGTCCGGACCTCGGCAACCTTCCCGCGGAACGTGAAGACCGTCCCGAAGTGCATGTACCGGGTGGACGGGTCGATGCCGAGCATCAGGTAGAGCGGGTGGGTGCTGTCGTGCCAGCAGGTCAGCTCGCGGTCTCGAAGCGGGGGGGCGAGCGGGCGCAGGAAACGGGCCACCGCGTCGAGGTCTTCCCACCCCGCCGTGCAGTGGATGTTCGCGTGCTGCGCGAGCTGGTCCCGCAGTCGGGGCGAACTTCCTTCCCGCCAGCACCGCGACCACAGGCCGACGATCTTGGGGTCCGTGAGCGGGTGGTGTTCGAGTCTCAGGTAGTGGTTCGTGCCGTTGACCTCCTCCACCACCCGGGTCGCACCCGGGATCGCGGCGGCGAGGGCCACGAGCCCGCCCGCCGCGGCGAACCACATCAGATACAGGAACCCGACGGCCCACCCCCGGGCGGCCAGAACGGCCATCGCGAGGATCGTCTCGGGGACGTGGACGTAGTCGAACCCCCGTTGCAGGATCAACGCCTGGGCGAACCAGCCGAGGTACAACGCGGCGAGGACCGCGCGGGCGGCGGCCGGCGCCTGGGCCGGCCCGCGGGAGCGGCCGAGCGCGGCCCAGAGGTCGACACCGGCGAGGGGGAGCACGACGAGGTGGATCAGACTCCAGGGGCGGAAGTACCAGAACCCCCACTCGGTTTTCGCCGGGATCTCGTCCCACACCCCGGTCCTCATGTACTCCGGGTTCCACCGGGTAAAGACGTCCCAGAAATAAGGCCACGCCCCGGTCCCGGCGAGCCACGCCACGCCGAGGACGCCGGCCAGCAGCCCGCCGGCGACGATGCCGGCGGCGTCCGCCGCGACCGCCCGCCCGGGTCGGGCCCGTCTGAGCAGCACAACGGACACCGCCCACACGG
>JAQGHQ010000341.1 GCA_028288765.1 Gemmataceae bacterium
CGCCCGCCCCGGCCGACGCCGCGCCCGCCTCAGCGGGTCCCGCTCCGGGAGGCGAGGCCGCCGCTCCTGCCGCCCCGCAAGCCGCGGCCCCGGTCGCTCCGACCGCCGCCGCTACAGCCGGAGCCGGCGCTCAGGCAGATGCGCTGAAAAAGAAGAAGAAAAAGGCGGGTGTTCCGCCGCGGCGGGGGAAGAAGCTTCGGAATCATCTGAAGAACGTCGAGAAACGGGTCCGCGAGCTCGGGAGCGTCCCGGTCAAGCAGGCGATTGTCGAGCTCAAGAAGCTGAAACGGGCGAAGTTCGACGAGACGGTCGAGGTGCATATCAACCTCGGCATCGACGTCACCCAGTCCGACCAGATGGTCCGCGGGGCGATCCCGCTGCCGCACGGGATCGGCAAGACGGTCCGGGTCGCCGTCTTCACCCAGGGGGACAACGTCGCCAAGGCGAAGGCCGCCGGGGCGGACGTGGTCGGCGGGGCGGACCTGGTCGAGCGGGTGCAGAAGGAAGGCTTCCTCGACTTCGACGTCGCGATCGCCACCCAGGACATGATGGGGCAGGTGTCGCGGCTCGGTAAAGTCCTCGGCCCCCGCGGGCTGATGCCGACCCCGAAGGCCGGGACCGTCGTCCCGGCGAACGGCGACGTGGCCGCCGCGGTCAGGGACTTCAAGGCGGGCAAGGTGGAATACCGGTCGGACAAGACCGGGCAGGTCCACGCCGGCGTCGGGAAGATCAGCTTCGAAGACGACAAGCTGGTCGCGAACATCATAACCTTCGTGGACCAAGTCCGGGCCTCCAAGCCGTCCGCGGTGAAGGGGAACTTCATCAACGGCGTGTCGCTCTCCGCCACCATGGGCCCCGGCATTCGGCTTTCCATCTGAATTGTTCACGGTCCGCGGTCCACCGTTCGTGTGTGCGACGGGTGCGGCCGAGGGTCACAGTGGACAGTGGACAATCGACAGTGGACGCATTCATATGAGCAAGAAGATCAAAGAGCTGGAACTGAACGACCTCCGGAAGCGGTTCAAGGGGGTCAAGGATTACGTGATCCTTGAACCGCTCAAGGTGGACGCCGCCACCGAGTACGAGTTCCGCAAGAAGCTCCGCGAGAAGAAGTGTACGGCCCGGCTGGTCAAGAACACGCTCGCCCGGAAGGTGTTCACGGAGAACGGCATCCAGGTCGACGTCTGGTCCGGCCCGACGATCCTCGTCTGGGGCACCGAGAGCATCAAGGACCTGGCCACGACCGTCGACACGTTGCTCCGGGACCTGAAGAAGGACCCGAAGGCCCCCGACAAGTTCAAGGAGAAGACGGCCGTTGCGGACGGTCAGGCCGTCCCGCTGTCCGTGGCCAAGACCCTGCCGACCCGCCTGGAGGCGATCGGCGGGGTGCTCGCGGCCCTGCTCGGCCCGGCGAGCGCGATCGCCGGAGCGCTCGTCGGCCCGGCGAATCAGCTGGCCGGTGTGCTCAAGGCGATCGAGGAGAAGGGCAGCGGCGATCAGGCCGCCGCACCCGCCCCGGCGGCCGGGTGAGCATGAACCCCGCCCAGGGTTGAGTTGTCAACAGACTATCCGCCGCGTCGCGACGGGCGGCTTTACACGGGATCAGCTATTACGCACCGCTGCCGGGCTGCTTCACCCGGCGCAGTTTCTTGAAAGGGACAGGACCATGAGTGCCGTTGTGGATCTGGCCGACAAGCTGGCGAACCTGACCATCGCTCAGGCGGTCGAGTTGAAAAATCTGCTCAAGGAAAAGTACGGTATCGAGCCGGCCAGCGGCGGGGTGGTGATGGCTGCGGCCCCGGCCGGCGGGGCCGGTGCCGGTGCTCCGGCCGCTGCCGCCGCCGAGCCGACCGAGTTCAACGTGATCCTCGAAGGGGCCGACCCGGCGAAGAAGATCAACGTGATCAAGGTCGTCCGCGAACTGACGGGCCAGGGCCTCGCCGAGGCGAAGGCGACCGTCGAGGGTGGGCCGAAGGCGATCAAGGAAGGCGTCGACAAGAAGACCGCGGAAGATCTCAAGAAGAAGCTGGAAGACGCCGGCGGCAAAGTGTCGGTCAAGCCGGTCTGAGTTGCATTTGCCCGGTCTGATTACGCGACCTGGGCACTCTGCAAAAAAAGTGCCCGGGAGGGTCGACTTTGGCGATCTTCCCGGGTATCATTGTTAAGTAGCGGTGGAATGCCGTCGGATCTCTTACGGCCTAAAGCTTCCTCCAGCCGACACGGGGGGTTGTGGATGGGCCGAACTCCGAAGCAGTGGTGACAATGCGCGCTACCCACTCGCTCCGATGTACTGTTTTTACCCTTCGAATCCGCAATATGCCGCAGCCCGTAAGAGTGATCGGCCCCGCAGTTAGCGGGGTGAACTGTGTTCCGTACCCGTATTCGCTGCCGGCCGTGTGGCCGGTGGACTGCGGGTTCGTCGGCCGTTTCGTTACCCAATAACGCCCCCAGCCATCCGACGCAAGGCCCGTTGCCACCGGGGTGACGGTTGCCGGTGCGTTGCGCTTTTGTTTCTGGGAAGGAGCACTTCCGATGCCCATCCCGGCCCTACGGGTTATCGTCCCCACAGTGGAACGAAACTTCGGCCGGTTCGGCGACGCCGTCGACGTCCCCGACCTGACCGACGTCCAGACTCGGTCCTACGACCGGTTCCTCCAGCTCGATCTCCCCCAAGAGAAGCGGACCCAGACGGGCCTCGAAGGGGTGCTGAAGGAAATCTTTCCGATCGAGAGCTACGACAAGAAAATCGCGCTCGAGTACGTGAAGTACGAACTCGGCAAGCCCCGGTACGACCCGGACGAGTGCCGCCAGCTCCGGCTGACCTACGGCCGCCCGTTCCGCGTCTGGCTGCGCCTCCGCAAGAGCGACGGGACGGCCGTCGAGGAGGAAGTGTACCTCGGCGACATGCCCATCATGATCGGGGGCGGCGAGTTCATCATCAACGGGGCCGAGCGGGTCGTCGTCTCCCAGCTGCACCGCTCCCCCGGCGTCGACTTCGTAGTCACCCGCGAGGCCGATAAGGACATGCACTCCTGTCGGATCATCCCCGAGCGGGGGAGCTGGATCGAGATCAACGTCTCGAAGAAGGATACCCTCGGCGTCCGGATCGACCAGTCCGGGAAGTTCTCCGCCCTCACCCTCCTGCGGGCGATGGACCCGGCCTACTCCAGCACCGCCAACATCCTCCGGGAGTTCTACACGGTCGAGAAGGTGAAGCTGAACGACAAGGCCCGGGCCAGGCTGGTCGGGGACCCGGAGGCGAACATCCCGCCGATGATCGCGGTCGAGGACGTGATCGACCCCGAGACCGGCGAGGTGTACCTGGACTCCGGGAAGCCGTTCACGAACGAGAAGTTCGACAAGATCACGGTCTCCGGCCTGAGCGAGCTCGTCGTCCTTCAGTACCCGAAGGACCCGATCGTCCTGAACTCGCTGTCCGAGGACGGGACGGACTCCCACGAGGCCGCGCTGCTGAAGATCTACCAGCGGCTTCGACCGGGCAACCCGGCCCAGCTCGAAAAGGCCCGGGAACTGTTCAGGGAGAAGTTCCAGGACGCGAACCGGTACCGGCTCGGCCGCGTCGGCCGGTTCCGGATCAACCGGAAGTTCAACCAGACCGTCCCCGAGACGGAGATGACGCTCCGCTCCGTCGACTTCGTGAATTCGGTCAAGTACGTCCTGGACCTGCGGGCCCACAAGGGGCACGTCGACGACATCGACCACCTCGGGAACCGCCGGTTGCGGACGATCGACGAGCTGGCCGCCGACGAACTCCGCAAGGGGTTCCTGAAGCTCCGGCGGACCGTCCAGGAGCGGATGGCGATCCGCGACCAGCAGGACATGAGCCCGCGGACGCTGATCAACCCGAAGAGCGTGTCGGCCGCGATCGAGTACTTCTTCGGCCGGAGCGAGCTGAGCCAGGTCGTCGACCAGACCAACCCGCTCGCCCAGCTCACGCACGAGCGGCGGCTGTCGGCCCTCGGGCCGGGCGGGCTGAACCGGAAGCGGGCCGGGTTCGAGGTGCGGGACGTCCACATCTCGCACTACGGCCGGATCTGCCCGATCGAGACCCCGGAGGGGACGAACATCGGGCTGATCTCGTCGCTCTCGATCTACGCCGAGATCGACGAGTACGGGTTCCTCATCACCCCGTACAAGAAGATCAAGAACAAGAAGCTGACCGACGAGGTGGTCCGGCTCCGGGCGGACGAGGAGTCGACCGCCAAGCTGGCCCCGGCCGACATCCCGACGGACGGGGACAAGATCACCGCCGACCGGGTGAACGGGCGGTACGACGGCGACCTCCAGAGCATCCCGTCGGAGAAGGTCGAGTACATCGACGTGTCCCCGAAGCAGATGGTCGGGGTGTCCGCCGGGTTGATCCCGTTCCTCGAGCACGACGACGCGAACCGGGCGCTCATGGGCTCGAACATGCAGCGGCAGGCGGTGCCGCTCCTGGTGCCCGAACCCCCGCTCGTCTCGACCGGTCTGGAGAAGGAGGTCGCCCGCCACTCCGGGATGCTCGTCCGGGCCCTCGAGGACGGCACGGTCGTCTACGTGGACGCGGAGCGGATCAAGCTGGAGGAGAAGGACAAGATCGTCCGCGAGTACGTGCTCCGGAAGTACCACGGGCTGAACGAGCGGACCTGCCTCAACCAGAAGCCGGTCGTCGCGATGGGCGACAAGGTGAGGAAGGGGCAGATCATCGCCGACGGGGCCGCCACCCGCAACGGCGAGCTGGCCCTCGGGCGGAACGTGCTCGTCGCGTTCATGTCCTGGGAGGGGTACAACTTCGAGGACGCGATCATCATCAGCGAACGGCTGGTGAAGAACGACACCTACACCTCGATCCACATCGAGGAGTTCGACATCGAGATCCGGGAGACGAAGCTCGGCAAGGAGGAGTTCACCCGGGACATCCCGAACGTCTCCCCGAAGGCCCTGTCGAACCTCGACGAGCACGGGGTGGTCCAGCTCGGGACGTACGTCCGCCAGGGGGACATCCTGGTCGGCAAGGTGTCGCCGAAGTCGCGGAGCGAGCTGACCCCGGAAGAAAAGCTCCTCCACGCGATCTTCGGGCGGGCCGGGGAGGACGTGAAGAACGACTCGCTCGAGGTCCCGTCCGGGGTCGAGGGGATCGTCATCGCCACCCACCGGTTCAGCCGGCGGGCGAGCATGTCCGAGGACGAGCGGAAGGAGCTCGCCCGGCAGGAAAAGGACATCGATCTCACCTACTCGAAGAAGATCGCCGAGCAGTTCCGCGAGTTCATCGAGGCCCTCGGCGGGGTGCTCGACAAGAAGGAGCTGAAGGACCCGAACACCGGCAAACAGCTCGGGAGCGAGAAGGACGACAAACTGGTCACCGACCAGGCCAAGGCGTTCAAGCTCGAGAACCTGGACGTCCGCAGCCCGGACCACCTGAAGAAGGCCCAGAAGATCCACGCCCGGCACTGGGAGCGGATCCAGTTCTTCATCGACGAGCAGGAGCGGCGGCTGAACTCGCTCAAGCGGGGGGACGAGCTGCCCTCCGGCGTGCAGCAGATGGTGAAGGTGTACGTCGCGACCAAGCGGGTGATCTCGGTCGGCGACAAGATGGCCGGGCGGCACGGGAACAAGGGGGTCATCTCGAAGGTGCTGCCCGAGGAGGACATGCCGTTCCTCAAGGACGGCACGGGGGTCGACATCCTCCTGAACCCGCTCGGCGTCCCGAGCCGGATGAACGTGGGTCAGATCCTCGAGACCCACCTCGGGTATGCGGCCGCGAAGCTCGGGTTCAAGGCCATCACCCCGGTGTTCGACGGGGCGACCGAGGAGGAGATCCGCGACGCCCTGACCGAGGCCGGGCTCTCCCCGACCGGGAAGTCGGTCCTGTACGACGGGCGGACCGGGGATGCGTTCGACCAGCCGGTGACGGTGGGCTACATCTACATGCTCAAGCTGCACCACCTGGTCGACGACAAGGTCCACGCCCGGGCGACCGGCCCGTACTCGCTGATCACCCAGCAGCCGCTCGGCGGGAAGGCCCGGTTCGGCGGCCAGCGGTTCGGGGAGATGGAGGTGTGGGCCCTGGAAGCCTACGGGGCCGCGTACATCCTCCAGGAGCTCCTGACCGTCAAGAGCGACGACGTCGAGGGCCGGACGAAGATCTACGAGAGCATGGTCAAGGGCGAGAACACGCTCGAAGCCGGCACCCCGGCCAGCTTCGACGTGCTCACCCACGAGATCCGCGGGCTCGGGCTGAACATGCAGCTGGAGAAGAAGCGGGTGTAACCGGCCTGGCCGGGCCCGGGTTTCGGGGCGGGCGAAGGCCCGCACCGGACGCCCGGGCCCGGCCGGTCCGCCCCCCGCCCGGGTCGGTATCCCGGATACCCGACCCCCGACAGACCCGAAACCCGAATTCGATACCCGATATCCCCGATATACCCGACACACCCGAGGGGAAATCCATGAGCACTGCCGCGGCAAACGCAAGCACCAACACCGGCGAAACCAGCACCTACGAGCGGATCAACGACTTCGGCGCGGTCCGGATCAGCCTGGCCAGCCCGCACGACATCCGGTCGTGGTCGTTCGGCGAGGTGAAGAAGCCGGAAACGATCAACTACCGCACCTACCGGCCGGAGAAGGACGGGCTCTTCTGCGAGCGCATCTTCGGCCCGGAGAAGGACTGGGAATGCACCTGCGGGAAGTACCGCGGGATGAAGTACAAGGGGATGATCTGCGACCGGTGCGGGGTGAAGGTCACCCACAGCCGGGTCCGCCGCAAGCGGATGGGGCACATCGAGCTGGCCGCCCCGGTCGTCCACATCTGGTTCTTCAAGGCCATGCCGTCCCGGCTCGGGACCCTGCTGGAGATGAAGACGACCAGCCTGGAGAAGATCATCTACTTCCAGGACTACGTCGTCATCGACCCGGGGATGAACGTCGGGACCAAGATCGAGGGCAGCAGCAAGACGCTCAAGGAGCGGGAGCTGCTGACCGAGGACGAGTTCAAGGCCGCCCGCCAGCAGTTCGGCGACACGTTCGAAGTCGACATGGGCGCCGAGGCGATCAAGAAGCTGCTCGAACGGCTGAACCTCGTCGACCTGTCCCGCGAGCTCCGCGAGCGGCTCGACCGGGAGATGGCCCGGGGGGAGAAGGCGAGCAAGCAGCGGCTGAAGGAGCTGGTCAAGCGGCTCAAGACCGTCGAGGCCCTGCGGGACAGCTCGAACAAGTGCGAGTGGATGGTCCTGGAGTGCATCCCGGTCATCCCGCCGGACCTCCGTCCGCTCGTGCTCCTGGACAGCGGGAACTTCGCCACCAGCGACCTGAACGACCTGTACCGGCGGATCATCAACCGGAACAACCGGCTCAAGAAGCTGGTCGACCTGAACGCCCCGGAGGTGATCATCCGCAACGAGAAGCGGATGCTCCAGCAGTCGGTCGACGCGCTGTTCGACAACAACCGGTGCAAGCGGCCGGTGCTCGGGTCGTCGAACCGCCCGCTCAAGTCGCTGACCGACATGATCAAGGGCAAGCAGGGCCGGTTCCGCGAGAACCTGCTCGGCAAGCGGGTCGACTACTCGGCCCGGTCGGTGATCGTGGTCGGCCCGGAGCTGAAGCTGCACCAGGCCGGGCTGCCGAAGAAGATCGCGCTCGAGCTGTTCCAGCCGTTCATCATCCGCCGGCTGAAGGAACTCCAGCACGCCGACACGATCAAGTCGGCGAAGAAGATGCTGGAGCGGAAGGACGACGTGGTCTGGGACATCCTGGAGGAGGTGACCAAGACCCACCCGGTCCTCCTGAACCGGGCCCCGACCCTGCACCGGATGGGCATCCAGGCGTTCGAGCCGGTGCTCATCGAGGGGAACGCGATCCGCATCCACCCGCTCGTGTGCAAGGGGTTCAACGCCGACTTCGACGGCGACCAGATGGCCGTCCACCTGCCGCTCTCGATCGAGGCCCAGGTCGAGGCGACGGTCCTGATGATGTCGACCAACAACATCTTCAGCCCGGCGAACGGGAACCCGATCATCACCCCGTCGCAGGACATCGTGATGGGCTGCTACTACCTCACCGCCAACCGCGGGGAGGAGGGCGAGCCGGTCGAGGCCGGGGACGGGATGGTGTTCCACAGCCCGCAGGAGCTGTTCCAGGCCCACGCCGAGCACAAGCTCGGGCTCCACGCCAAGATCCGGGTCCGGTTGCCGATCGAGAAGAAGGTGATCAGCGAGGTCAAGGACGAGAAGGGCGTGCCCCGGGCGGAGGAGCTCCCCCGGAAGGCGAACGGGCTGGTCCGGACGACCGTCGGGCGGGTGATCTTCAACGACATCCTGCACCCGCGGATGGCGTTCTACGACCTCGCCCTGGGCAGCAAGTACCTGAGCCGGATCATCGCCGACTGCTACCAGGTGCTCGGCCGGCGGGAGACGATCTCACTGCTCGACAAGATGAAGGAGATCGGGTTCCGGGAGTCGACCCGGTCCGGGCTGTCGTTCGCCGCGAGCGACCTCCGCACCCCGGAGAACAAGGAGGCGGTGCTGAAGGAGAAGGACAAGGAGGTGGAGAAGGTCCGCCGCCAGTTCGACAAGGGGATCATCACCGAGACCGAGCGGTACAACAAGGTGATCGACCACTGGATGGGCGCCCGCGACGCGATCACCAAGCAGATGATGACCGACCTGGCGAACGACCGCCGGGAGGGGAAGCCGTACCTGAACCCGATCTTCTTGATGGCCCACTCCGGGGCCCGGGGCGGGGTCGAACAGATCCGCCAGCTGGCCGGGATGCGCGGGCTCATGGCCAAGCCGAGCGGGCAGATCATCGAGACCCCGATTAAGAGTAACTTCCGCGAGGGGCTGACCGTGCTGGAGTACTTCTCCAGCACCCACGGGGCCCGGAAGGGGCTGGCCGACACCGCCCTCAAGACGGCCGACTCGGGGTACCTGACCCGGAAGCTCGCCGACGTCGCGCAGAACGTGGTCATCACCATGGAGGACTGCGGGACGAAGATGGGGATCACCAAGGGGATCATGTACAAGGGGGACGAGATCGACCGGCCGCTCTCGGACGCGATCCGCGGGCGGGTCAGCCGGACGACGGTCGAGCACCCGACGACCAAGCGGCCGATCGTCGAAGAGAACGAGATGATCACCCCGGATAAGGCGAAGGAGATGGAGAAGCTCGGGCTGGACAAGATCTCCGTCCGCAGCCCGATGACCTGCCAGGCCCCGCTCGGCGTGTGCCGGCGGTGCTACGGGATGGACCTGGCGACCGGGGCCGTGGTCGAGGACGGGATGGCGGTCGGGATCATCGCCGCCCAGTCGATCGGCGAGCCGGGCACCCAGCTGACGATGCGGACGTTCCACATCGGCGGGGTGGCCAGCAAGGGGGCCGCGGTCGACAGCGAGCACAAGGCCAAGAAGGGCGGGGTGGCCCAGTTCGAGCGGGTCACGGTGGTGGCCAACGACCAGGGCCAGAACATCGCCCTGGCCCGGACCGGCGAGATCGTCCTGACCCGCGTGCCCGGCGGGCCGGTGACCGAGCGGTACGCGGTCCCGAACGGGGCCGAGGTGTTCATCACCGACGGGCAGGAGGTCGCCCCCGGGCAGCCGCTGTGCAAGTGGGACCCGCACTCGATCCCGATCGTCTCCGCCGAGGGCGGGACGGTCCGGTTCCAGGACATCAAGGAGGGCGAGACGCTCCGCAAGGAGCTGGACAAGACGACCGGGGTCGAGCGGCTGACGATCATGGAACACCGCGGGGACCTGCACCCGGTGATCCAGATCCTGGACGCCCGGGGGAACGTCCTCCACGGGTACCCGATCCCCGAGCGGGCCAACCTCCAGGTCACCACCGGGCAGAAGGTCTCGGCCGGGACGCTGATCGCCAAGACCCCGCGGGAGGTGTCGCAGACCCAGGACATCACCGGGGGCCTGCCGCGGGTGACCGAGCTGTTCGAGGCCCGGCGGCCGCGGAACCCCGCGGTCATGGCCGAGGTGGACGGGAAGGTCCGGCTCGACCCGACCAAGAAGCGGGGCAAGCGGATCATCTGGGTCGAGCCCGAGGACCCGGAGACCGGCCGGTCCCTCGGCGAAGCCCGGGAGCACCAGGTCCCGGCCAGCGCCCACGTCCGGGTCCACACCGGCGAGTACGTGAAGGCCGGCGACCCGCTCGTGTACGGGCCGCTCGTCCCGCACGACATCCTCCGGGTGCAGAACAACGAGGCGGTCCAGGAGTACATGGTCCGCGAGGTCCAGGCCGTGTACCGGTCGCAGCGGGTGGACATCGATGACAAGCACATCGAGATCATCGTCGCCCAGATGCTCCGGAAGGTGAAGGTGACCAACACCGGGGACACCGGCCTCCTACCCGGGGCCGTCATGGACCGGTTCGCCTTCCAGGAGGTCAACCGCCGGCTGGTCGAGGAGTGCGTGAAGGTGGTGGACGCCGGCGACTCGTCCCTCATCCCCGGGCGGGTGGTGAGCAGGGAGGCGTACGAGGAGGAGCGGGCGGCCCTGGAGGCGGCCGGCGGGAAGAAGAAGCTCCCGACCTGCACCACCCCGCAGCAGGCCGACAACGAGGTCCAGCTGCTCGGGATCACGAAGGCCGCGGTCCAGTCCGACAGCTTCATCAGCGCGGCCAGCTTCCAGGAGACGACCAAGGTGTTGACCGAGGCCGCCCTGGCGAGCAAGGTGGACTACCTGGTCGGGCTGAAGGAGAACGTGATCCTGGGGCACCTGATCCCGGCCGGGACCGGGTTCAAGACGCACCAGGAGGCCGAGGTCCGGATCAACATGCCGGACGGGTCGTTCCACCACGCCCAGCCGGGCGGTGACGGCGAAGTCGTTCCGGACGCGACCGTCTCCGCCGAGTGACAGTGGTGGGGCGGGGGTGGTGAGGTGGCGGCCGGGCGTCAGCTCCGGGCCCCTCCTCACGACCTCTTCTCCTCCCCACCTTTTTCCGAATCACCCCTGGTCTGCCGGGGGTGGTTTTGCTTGAATAACCGAACCTATTCGTCCGAAGGCCGTGTCCGTGCATTGGCGGGTTGGTAGTCAACGCCCTGCCGGCCAGATGAGGTTGGGAATGCCGACGATCAACCAGCTGATCCGCTCGCCGCGGGTGCCGCAGAAGTCGAAGCCGAAACACCCGGCCATGCAGGGCTGCCCGCAGAAGCGCGGCGTCTGCACGGTCGTGAAGACGATGACCCCGAAGAAGCCGAACTCGGCGCTGCGGAAGGTGGCCCGGGTCCGGCTGTCGAGCGGGATCGAAGTGACCGCGTACATCCCGGGCGAAGGGCACAACCTGCAGGAGCACTCGATCGTGCTGGTGCGGGGCGGCCGCGTCCGCGACCTGCCGGGCGTCCGGTACCACATCGTCCGCGGGGTGCTCGATTGCCAGGGCGTCCAGGACCGGAAGCAGGCCCGGTCGAAGTACGGGGCGAAGAAGGAAGGGAAGTAATTTACCGTCGAAAGTCGTAAAGTCGAAAGTCATAAAGTCGGCAAGCCGGCTGCTACTTTCAGACTTTACGACGTTACGACTTTACGACTTGGGACTTTCAAGACATGGGCGCCAAGACACGGACCGCCAGCTACGACAAGCTCGCCCCGGACACCCGGTTCAACTCACTGTTGGTGAGCAAGTTCATCAACTGCCTGATGTGGGACGGGAAGAAGGCGACCGCGACCCGCGTCTTCTACGACGCGATGGACCAGATCAAGAACCGGATGAAGGACGTGGAGCCGCTCCAGGTGTTCACCGAGGCGGTGAACAACGTCAAACCGTCGCTGGAGGTCCGGTCCCGCCGGGTCGGCGGGGCGAACTACCAGGTGCCGATGCAGGTGAAGGCCAAGCGGGCCGAGAGCCTGGCCATCCGGTGGATCATCGCCGCGATCCGGGCCAAGAGCGGGCGGGCGACCTACCTCCGCCTCGCCGAGGAGCTGATGGCCGCGTTCCAGCGGCAGGGCGAGGCCATGAGCAAGCGGGAACAGACGATCAAGATGGCCGAGGCGAACAAGGCGTTCAGCCACTTCGCCTGGTAGGCCGGTTCGGTTACAATTAACCACAGAGTCACAGAGAGCACCGAGGGAAGAAGCACCGGGGCGGATGAGTCGAGGAGAACCGTTTCATTCTCTTCCTTGTCTTCCTCCGTGCTTCCGCCTCGGTGCTCTCTGTGACTCTGTGGTTTATTCCTTTCCGGGTGGTGCGTCATGGCCAAGCAAACGGGAACAGACCTGAAGCTGGTCCGGAACATCGGCGTGATCGCCCACATCGACGCCGGGAAGACGACCACCACCGAGCACCTGCTGTACTACGCGGGGGCGAAGCACAAGCTCGGCGGGGTCGACGAGGGGACCACCGAAACCGACTACGACCCCGAAGAGCAGCAGCGGGGCATCACCATCTACTCGGCGTGCGTCCCGTTCGAGTGGGCCGGGTACACCATCAACCTGATCGACACCCCGGGGCACGTCGACTTCACCGCCGAGGTCGAGCGGTCGCTCCGGGTGCTCGACGGGGCGGTCGTCGTGTTCGACGGCCAGAAGGGGGTCGAGGCCCAGTCGGAGACGGTGTGGCGGCAGGCGAACAAGTACGGCGTCCCCCGGCTGGTGTTCGTGAACAAGATGGACGTGGTCGGGGCGAACTTCGCCCAGACGCTCGAGAGCATCCACCAGCGGCTCACCCCGGACTTCGCGAGCCACGGGCGGCCGGTCCCGGTCGTCATCCCGATCGGGGCCGGCGGGCCGTCGGACAGCTCCCGCCCGTTCCGGGGGGTGATCGACCTGATCGAGATGAAGGCCCGGTTCTTCGACGCCGGCGACCTCGGCAAAACCGTCCGGACGGCCGAGATCCCGGACGAGGACCTCGACGACGCCCACAAGTACCGCGAACTCCTGTTCGACGTCCTGACGCAGAGTGACGAGAAGGACCTGATCACGTCGGCGGTCCTCGACGGCCAGGACCCCGACCCGGCGAAGGTCCGGCAGCTCGTCCGCGAGCAGTGCCTCGCGGGGAAGATCTACCCGGTGCTGAGCGGGTCGGGCCGCGAGCACATCGGCATCCAGCCGCTCCTGGATGCCGTGACGTACTATCTCCCGAGCCCGCTCGACCGGCCGCCGGTGACGGGCGTGGACCCGAAACACCCCAAGCGGGAAGAACGCCGCAAGCCCGACCCGAAAGAGCCGTTCTGCGGGCTGGTGTTCAAGGCGGCCTGGCACCCGAACGGGCACCGGTTCTTCGTCCGCATCTACTCCGGGGTCATGAGGCCGAACATGCGGGCCTATAACCCCGGGAAGGACGTGAAGGAGAACGTCGCCAAGCTGTTCCACGTCCACGCCGACCCGGCCCGGGGGCTGGAAGAAGTGGACACCGGCCCGGCCGGCGACATCGTCTGCGTGGTCGGGCTGAAGGACACGGTTACCGGCGACACGCTCTGCGACACCCAGCACCCGATCCTGCTGGAGGCGATCACCTTCGCCGAGGCGGTGGTCAGCCAGTCGATCGAGCCGGAGAGCGGCGGGGACAAGGACAAGCTCGGGCTCGCGCTCGACATCCTTCAGCTCGAAGACCCCACCTTCAAGGTGAAGGCGGACAAGGACACCGGCCAGACGCTGATGAGCGGGATGGGGACGCTCCACCTGGAAGTGAAGCGGCACCGGCTGGAGCGGGACTTCCGCCTGAAGGTCCGGGTGGGCAAGCCGGCGGTCAGCTTCCGGGAACAGTTGAAGGGGCCGCGGACGGTCCAGGCGGTCATCGACCGGCTCGGGGACAAGCCGGCGTTCGCCAGGCTGAAGGTGTCGTTCACGAACTTCAAGACGGAAAAGCCGGTGGCGGTGTTCAACGTGGTGAACGTCGACGAGAGCCCGGTCCCGGCCGCGTTCCTGGCGGCGGCCGAGCGGGCGCTCTTCGAAGCGCTGCAAACCGGAGAGCTCGGTTACCCGATGATGAACGCCCAGGCCCGGATCATCGACGCCCAGTTCGACCAACAGCTCTCGACCGAGGACGCGTTCGTCGCGGCGGCGATCCAGGCGTACCGGGAAGCGACGCGGGACAACATGCAGCTTCTCGAACCGATTATGAAGGTGACCGTGACGACCCCGTCCGCGTTCGTCGGGAACGTCCTGGGGGACATCAGCGGGCGGCGCGGCGAGATCGACGCCCAGGAGATGAGCCCGACCGGGACGATGGTCGACGTGATCGCCCGCATCCCGCTCGCGAACCTGTTCACCTACGCGAACGAAGTCCGCAGCCTGAGCCAGGGCCGGGCCGCGGCCGGGATCGAGCCGCATAGCTACGCGCCGGCCCCGCCCGAGGTGCTGCGGCAGTTAATGGGGGAATAAAGAAGGAGGTGGCCGCAAAGAGGCACAAAAGTCACAAAGAAGAGAAAAAGACCCTCTTTCCTTTATGTGCCTCTTGTGCATGTTTGCGGCCATTCTCTCTGATCGTGAGGGGACGATGCCCGCACAGACCATTCCGGCCCGCAAGCGTGTCGCCCTTGTTGCCCACGACCACAAGAAGGCCGAGCTGCTCGACTGGGCATCGGCCAACCGCGACGCCCTCGCCCGGCATGAGCTCTACGGCACCGGGACGACCGGCCGGCTGGTGGAAGACCGCCTCGGGCAGCCGGTCGGGAAGCTCATGTCCGGCCCGCTCGGCGGCGACCAGCAGCTGGGAGCGATGATCGCCGAGGGGCGGGTCGACGTGCTGATCTTCTTCTGGGACCCGCTCGAAGCCCAGCCCCACGACCCGGACGTGAAGGCCCTCCTCCGGCTCGCCGTGCTCTGGAACATCCCGTGCGCCTCGAACTGGGCCAGCGCGGATCACCTGTTCTCATCCCCTCTGATAGGCGCCGAATACACCCGTACTGTCCCGCTTCCGGCGGACGCGACGGCGTGGCCGCGGAAGTGACCGATCACGCGGCTGGTCGCTCGGCGAGCAGCAGATAGCCGTACACCCGCCACCACGCCCGAGCAGGCCCTCCGTCCAATCCGACAGGCCGAACCTCCCGGACCGAGAAGCCCGTGTCGGTCAGCACGCGCACGGCTTCCCGGTGGGTGAAGTGGTGCAGGGTGAGGGGCGCCCCACCGTAAGCTTGTGACATCGTCGTGTCGCCGGCATCGGGCCGGCCGAGCAGGCCCCGCCACCAGTGGCCGAGGGTCCGCCCCCATCCGAGCCCGCCGAAGAAGCGGTTGTGGACGTGCAGCACGAACCGGCCGCCCGGCTTCAAGAGCCGGAACGCGTTCGCCACTACCTTCGCCCGGTTCTCCACGCCTTGCACCATTCCGAGCGTGCTGAACAGGCACGTCGCGTAGTCGAAGCTTCGGTCGGGCAGTCCGGAGAGGTCGACGAGGTTCGCCTTCCTCCATTCCACCCGGACCCCGGCCGCGGTCGCGTTCTCCCCCGCCCTGGCGAGCATCTCGTCGGACAGGTCGACCCCCACGCACTCGTACCCCCTCGCCGAGAAGTGGACGCACAGCCGGCCCGTCCCGCAGCCGAGGTCGAGGAGCCGGTCCGGGTTCGGGAACGCCCGCTCGCAGAATGCCACATCGATCTGGGCCAGGGGCGACGCGGCCATTTGCTCGTCGTACCCGCGGACCATCTCGCCGGAGTGCAGGTAGTCCCACAGCCCGCGGTCCACGCCGGGCGGGAGCTGCCAGTCAGGTACGGTCATTCGTCATAAGTCCCTGGTCAACCGCCCGGAGCCCGTAATACTGTGCAGTGTAGTCCGACGTGTACGGCGGAGCCTCCCGCGGGCACGACGAACGAACGACCGGGGACTCATTCCATGCGTACCACCGACATCCGCATCGCCGACGTGTCCTTCGAGTACGAGGACTTCCGCTACCGCAGCCCGATCAAGTTCGGCGGGGTGGCGCTCGACAAGGCGACCGTTCTGAACGTCCGGGTGACGGTCGAGACGCGGACCGGGCGGACCGCGACCGGGTTCGGGTCGATGCCGCTCGGGAACGTGTGGGCGTACCCGTCCCGGAAGCTCGGGTACGACGCCACCCTCGGGGCGATGAAGGAGCTGGTGACCGCGTTCTGGGAGACGGTGGAGGAGTGTACCGAGTTCGGGCACCCGGTCGAACTCGGGCACCTCCTCGAACCCCGGTTCCTCGCCCACCTCGGGCCGGTCGGGGCGGAACTCCGGCTCGCCGACCCGATCCCGCCCCTGGCCGGCCTGGTCGCCGCGAGCCCGTTCGACGCCGCGATCCACGACGGGTACGGGAAGGTCCACGGGCTGAGCTGCTACCGGACCTACGGCCCCGAGTACCTCGGGCACGACCTCGGCCGTTACCTCGGAGACGAGTTCGCGGGAGAAACCCTCGACCGGTACGTGCTGCCGGTGCCGAAGCCCCGGATGCCGCTCTACCACCTCGTCGGGGCCCTCGACCCGCTCACCCCGGCGGAGGTGAAGCAGCCGATCCGCGACGGGCTCCCCGAGGCGCTCGGCGGCTGGATCGCCCGGGACGGGCTGACGCACCTGAAGGTGAAGCTCAACGGCGACGACCTGAACTGGGACGTGGACCGGGTGGTCGCCGTGAACTGGGTCGCCGAGGAGGCCCAGCGCCACCGCGGGGTCACCGCGTGGTGGTACTCGCTCGATTTCAACGAGCGGTGCCAGACCGTCGAGTACCTGCTCGATTTCCTCCGGCACCTGCGGGAGAAGGCCCCGGCCGCCTACGACCGGGTGCAGTACGTCGAGCAGCCGACCGCCCGCGATCTGAAGGCGAACCGGCAGAACCTGATGCACGAGGCGGCGAAGTTCAAGCCGGTGGTGATCGACGAGTCGCTCCTCGACCTGGAGAGCCTCCGGCTCGCCCGGGAGATGGGCTACACCGGGGTCGCGTTCAAGGCGTGCAAGGGGCAGACGCAGACGCTCCTCCTCGCCGCGGCCGCGCAGAAGTACGGGCTGTTCCGGTGCGTGCAGGACCTCACCTGCGTGGGGGCGTCGCTGATCCACTCGGCCGGGATCGCCGCGCACATCCCCGGGGTGGCGGCGATCGAGTCGAACGGCCGGCAGTACTGCCCGGCGGCGAACGAGCCCTGGGACGCCCGGTTCCCCGGGGTGTTTACGATCCACGACGGGACGATGAACACGGCCGTCCTGAACGGGATCGGGCTCGGGGCGGTGCCGGGCTGACCCGGAGAAAGAGTAGGATGGGTGTGACACAATCCTGGGGACACGCCGGCCGAGAGAAACCGGGTGTCTTGCTGCCCGGGCTTCTCGATTCCGACCCGGTTCCTCGCGTCGCCCTTCGACCGCTCACTTCTGCAAAATGGGCAGGTAGTTGTTGGGCAGCTGGAGGATGATCAGGCTCATGGCGGTGGCGTAGGCCTGGCCGTAGTCGTCCGTCCACGTCCCCCCGCCGGCCCGGGCCCGGCTGAGCAGTTCGTCCCGGATCGCCGGGAACCACTGCGCCCAGTAATCCCCCCCGGCCGTCCACATCGCCAGGGCGGCGTAATACTGCCCGTAGTAGTAGTGCTGCCGCGGGATCTCCCGGGACGCGAACTGGCGGACCGGCAGGAACTGCTGGACGTACCGCAACCCCCGGTCGATGTCCCGGCCGGTGTAGATCCCGGCGCTGTACAGCCCGACGATCGCCGCCGCCGACCGGGCGAACGCCGAGTACCCCTGCCCCTTGAAGTAGCTGAACCCGCCGTCGGGCATCTGGCACCCGCGGATGTACACGACCCCGTCGTCGACCACGTTCTTCCGGACGAACACCCCGGCGTTCTTGGCCGCCCGCAGGGCCATCATCTGCGCGACCGTGACCGACACGTCGGCGACCGGCGGCTGCGCCTCGTACCGCCACCCGCCCTCCTTGTTTCGGGCCGCGACCGTGTACGCGACCGCCTGCTCCAGCAGCCCCTTCACCTTCTTCTGCCGGGCCTTTTCCGGGAGCATCCCACACACTTCGGACAGGAACAGACACCCGAACCCGTGGCTGTACATCGCCTGCTGGTTCTGACTCCGTAACCCGGCCTGGGCGTCGCCCGGGGACAGGAACCCGGAGTTGCCGGCCCCGGCGGCGAGGAGGTAATCGACCACGCGGGACACGGTCCGCCCGTACCGCCCCCGGCCCGGCTGGTGCCCCCCGGCCATGAGTGCCAGCCCGGCGAGAGAGGCCACCCCGACGGCGGCCCCGCTGAGCCGGTCTGAGAACGACCCGTCGTCGAGCTGGATCCGGGCGAGGTACGCGAGCCCGCGCTCGATCGTGGCCTCGGTCTCGGGGGTGATGAACTCGGCCCCGGTCTCGGTGGGCTGGGCGTGACCGGCGTACCCCATTACCCCGGCCGCCCCCCCGACGGCGGCGAGACGGAGGAACGTGCGACGGGATAGGTACGGGTTTTTGGCAGGCATCGCGTTACCCCAGCGGTCCGGGAGCGGGCACCACCTTTGCGGCGGTCCGCCCGGTTCTTGCGGCACCAGTCTTCGGACCGGCGCCGCGAATGGTCTGTCTACTCTATCGCGTTCCGCCCGGCTTCGGGCTGTGTTCGCGGGCGACGAGCTTCTGGTAGGGCACGCACTGCGGGCCGGTTTTGCCCACGCACCGACGGCACGCAGTGCGTGCCCTACCAGACTGGAACCTGGAACTATCGACTCTACCTCGACCCGCCCGGCTTCTGGGGCGTGTTCGCCAGCGACGAATAGTACTGCTTGAGCAGGTCCGAGTACCGGGGCATGAACTGCTCCTTGTAGTACTGCGTCACCTGCTGACGGAGCTTGTCCGGGAGGTGGCCCCACACCTCCTTCACCACGTCGTCGTCGAGCGGGAGCGCCGGCTTGACCGCCATCTTTCCCGTCTGGTCCGACGGTTTGCCGCCGGCCGGGTTCGGCCCCGCCTTCGGGTCGGCCTTCGCCATACCCTCGTCCGGCTTTTTCCCGCCGACCGGGTCGTTGCCGGGGTCTTTCGGCTGTCCACCCGATTTCCCCCTCCGCGGCCGGCTGCCGCCGGTGTTCGCCTGTTGGGGCCCGCCCTTCGAGTTCCCCATACCCTCTGGCGGGGGCATCCCAGCCGGCGGGGGCATCCCGGACTTATCTTTTGAACCGCTATTCCCCTTGCCGGACGAACTCTTGTCGTTCTTGTCTTTATTCTTGTCCTTGTCCTGGTTCTTTTGGTCGTTCTTGTCGTTCGAACTGCCCCCGGACTGCGGCGGGGGGTTGAGGAGCGAGTCGATGTCTTTCAGGATCTTGTCCTGACTGGCCCGGGTCTCGGTCCCCGCGTCGGTCATGGCGAGCTTGTCGCCGACCGTCTTCGAGTTCTTGATGATCCGGTCGACCGTCTCGGCCGGGTTCTCCGGCCGGGCGGGCTCGGCCGCCGCGGGCGCGGGGTCGCGGGACCCGTCCGGCCGGACCTCCCGCGGGGGCGGGGCGACCTCGACGTCGGCCCGCGACGGGGCCGCCGAGAGCGCCCCCACCAGGGCGGCCGCGAGCAGCGCGACTTTGGTCATGGTTTCTCCTGCGGCGGGTTCGCCTCGGGCGGGACATCTTTCTGCCGGAAGAGCTGGGCCATCTTCTCGAACAGGGCGGTGATCTCCCGCTGGGCCTGTTCCAGCTCCTTCAGGTCCTCCCGGTCCTCGTCCGCAAACTTGTCGGGGTCCGGGTGGGATTTGGCGAATTCGGCGGTCCGCTGGTTGAGGTCCGCCTGGAGCGCCCGCAGGGCTTTGATCTGGGCGAGCGGCGGGATCACGTCCCCGGTCCCGCCGGGCGAGGGCTGCGGGGGCGTCGGCCCGGCCTCCGGCGTCGGGCCGTCCTTCTTCTCGTCTTTCTTGGCGGTCGGGTCGTCCGTCTTCAGGGCGTCGAGTATCTGCTCGAGGCGGAGAACCGCAAGGCTCATCGGCCGGCGGACGCGGGCGTTGTTCGTCTTCTCGAGGTCCGGATCGAACGCGGCGTCCGGGTCGGCGTCGAGCGCGTCCTGGCGGCGGGCCTTGATCTTGTCGGCCGCCTTTTCCGCCGCGTCCGCCGCGTCCTGGACCACCCGGGCGAACACGGGCAGATCGGCGAACTCGCGGTCGGCCAGGACGCGGATCTCGGTGGATAAAGCCCGTTCGCGGTCCTCCAGGTCGACCGTGCTCATGAGCAGCGGGCGGGGCCACTTCTTCTCGGCCAGGACCTTCACCTGAATGCGGTCGGCCTCGGCGACCGCCGCCGCCTGCCGGTCGAGCAGTGCCTTCACCTGGTTGAACAGTTTCCGCCGCTTCTCGTCGGTCAGTTCCCGCGGGGCTTTCGCCACCGCGGAGTCGAGCTTATCGCGGGCGGCGTCGAGCTTGCCCGTGGCGTCCTTCTGGGCGGTGGCGGGGTCGTCCCCGCGTTCGAGGTCGTCGCGGGCGGACTCCATCTTGTCGAGCGCCGCGCGGGCGTCCTTCGCCGCCTCGTCGGCCCGCTCGCGGGTGAGCCGCTGGACGAGGTCCCGCGTCTGGTCGATCAGCTTCTGCTGCTCGGGGGCGAGCCGTTTCAACTCGTCGGCCCGCTTCTCGGCGTCCTTGATCCGCCCGGCCTCTTCGGCCCGCTTCCGCAGGTCGTCCTGCTCGCCGGCCAGCTCGTCGAACTCGTTCGCGGCCTTGGCCCGCTTCTTCGCCAGTTCGGGTATGGTGTCGGCCGGCTGCTCGGTCAGCGAACCGGCGAGGCGGTCGAGGCGGGCGGCGGCGGACCGGTCGAGCGCGGCGGCCTCGGCCTGGCGGTCGTTCCGCATCGCCTCGGCGGCCTTCCGGAGATCGTCGGGCAAGGCCTGCCCGCCGGCCTCCTTGACACCCCGCTCAAGCGCCTCGGCCTCGGCCGTGGCCCTGGTCCCGGCCGACCGGGTCTCGGCCGCCTCGTCTTTCAGGGTGGCGGCCTTCCTCTCCAGGGTGTTCCGGTCTGGTGTGCCCGGCGGGAGGGCGGCAGCCTTTTTCCTCAGGTCCTCGGCCTCCTTCTCCTTGGCGTCCGCAGCCGCACCGGCCTCGGCGGCCTGCTTCCTCTTCTCGGCTGCCAGCCGGGCGGCCCGGCCGAGCAACCCGTTCGCCTGGTCGGCGAGCTGGTCCAGCTTACCGGCCGCCCGATCGAGCTCGCCCCGCTGCTCGGTGGCCAGGGTGTCGGGGGCTTTGCCGGGCGGCACCTTGTCCGGCATTTTGTCCGCGACCCCGGCCTCTCGAAGGACTCCGTCGCGGAGCATCCGGGCGTCGCCGCGGATTTCCCCGGCCCCGCCCCACTGCGACAGGAGGTCGAGGAGGATCGTCAGCCCGTCCTCGACGGCTTTCTGCTGCCGGCCGGCCTGCGTCAGCAGCCGTGGGACCGCCTTCTCCTGCCCGGCCTTCGGCGGCTGGCCGGCCTGTTGGCGGGCCTCGCCGAGCTGGGACTCGATCGCGTCCAGGCGGTCGGGGAGCCGGGCGAGTTCGTCGGCCACCGCCTCGACCCGGTCGGTCGTGTTCGACTTCGGAAGCTTGTTCACCCGGGTGAGTTCGCGGAGCATCTCGGCCCTGGCCCGCAGCCCGTCGCGGGGGTCCGCCACCCGGCCGCGGGTCTGCCTCTGGAGCTGTTCGGCGGCGAATAGCTTCTCGCGGTCGGCGGGCGCGAGCGTGCCGTCCGGCTGGGGTTTCGTGTCGGCGGTCTTCTGGGCCGCGTCCCGCTGGTGCTCCCGCGCCCGGAGCAGGTCCGGGCGGAGCCCCGCGAGCTCCTTCTGTAGGAACGCCTCGATCGCCTCCCGGGTCGCCACCCGGATCTCGACCTCGCCGCTGCGGCCGGGCTCCTTCAGCACCGAGACGTCGTCCCAGTCGTCGGCCGCGGCCCGGAGGACGATCACGTCCCCGTCGCGGACCGGGGTGCCGTCGCCGCGGAGGAACGAGGCGACGGGCAACACGACCACCGACTCGTACCGCGCCGGGTGTAGACGGCCCGCCGCCCCGGTGACGGCCGCCGTCGCGTCCGGGAGCGGGATGGTGCGGACCGGCCCCTCCCGGCCGACGCGGTATTCGAGGGCCGCGGTGCGGAGGGCGTAGACCTTGTCCTCGGCGGCGACGTGGACGGTGATCGACGCCTCGGGGACAACCACCGGCGGGTCGCGGCCGGCCGCCGGGCGGAGGAGCGACACCCCCGGCGCGGGGTCCGGGGTCAGGCGGAGTTCGATCAGTCTGGTCCCGCACAGCCCGGTCTCGTCGGTCAGCCTCAGGGCGTACATCCCCGACACCGAGGGGGTGAACGTGCCCGACATCACCTTGCCGTCGCCGGACAGGGTGAGCGGGACGTCGGCCCCGATGCCTTCCGCGAGCAGTTGGGCGCCGAGCCCGCCGATCGGGTTCAATAGCCCGACCGGGGCGAGCCCGGCCGTCCGTTCGACGGTCGAGCGGTCGCCGAGATAGGCCAGCACAGCCCCGGCCAGCCGGGTGTCCGCCGCGGCCCGGATGGAGACGACCGTCCCGACCGGGACCTCGACCACCGCAGCCCCGTCCGGCAGTTCGAGCGGCGGCATGCCGGTATACAGCGGCGGAACAACGCGGAGTTGGGGGGATGCCCGGCCGTCGAGCGGGATGAGCCGGGGAGGCGGGACCACGGCCACCGATAGCCAGCTGGTATCCGCGTCATTCGCCCGGATGCGGAACTGGAAGTCGTGAGACAGCCGGTTCGGGTCGAGTTTAGCCCCAATCACGGCGACTGGCCCGTTCGCGGTCACCCCCGGGGGCAGGGCGGTCGGGTTCTTGGGATCAGCCTTGGCGAGCGGGTAAACTTCCTCGAACTCGTCCCCGCCGGCCACCCGGAAGGTGACCGCGGCCCGCTCCGGGATCACGCCGCGAACGACGAACTGCAGTTCGAATGCGTCGCCCTTGGGAATCCGGCCGGGCAGCTGGTGCGGGGTGACGATGTCGATGCGGGTTTTCGCCGGCCACGGGTGGGTGCCGAACGGGTCGGCGAGTCGGACCGCGGCGGTGGCGGTGCGGGTTGTGTCCCAGAGCCCGATGGGGACGGCGACGCCGACCACGACGGCGCACATCCAGAACAGCCGCCAACAGAGGCCGAACGGGACGAGTCGGTCGAAGTCATGGCGCTCGGCCATCCGTTCGGCCCGGCGGACGGCCGCGACCCGGAGTCGCCGGGAGACGCCGAGGTCTTCGTCCCGGTACCGGTCATCAAGGAACGACACGGCGGACGCGAGCGAGTCGTTCAGCCGGGGGAATCGGCCTTCGAGTTCGAGTGCGACGGCGAGCGGCTCCGTGGGCAGGCGGAAGCCGGGGCCGATCGCGCGGAGCCAGACCACCCCGCCGGCGGCGAGGGCGGCGACGAGGGCGAACGCGCGGGCGAGGGGCGGGAGGTGGAGCCACGCATCGAGCCCGCAGGCGACCAGCACGACCCCGACGACCGCCCCGACGAGGGCGAACGCCCCGGCTGCGATCGACACCCGCCGCCGCGCCCGGCCGAGGGCGGCGAGCCGATTCGGCAGCGGCGGTTTGTCGCTCGGCGGGCGGAGGACGATGGGCATGAAACACCCCGAAGAGGAAGCCCCGAGATGGCCGCACCGGGGGCGATTCCGTCGTCACAACATCATATCAGGAACCACCCCCGGCCGCCGATGGTCTTTTCGTGTAACAAGGGCGTATTCGGGGCACCTCTTGCCGGACGCGACACCTTCGGCCCTCCCGTCGGTCGGCGCTCGTTCCCGCGCTGCGTGCCCGTGCGGAAGCGGCCGATGTGATTGCCGGTGATAGCCGGTGAGTGATCCCAGCAAAATCCGCGGGTCGGCGGAAGCGGTGGGGAGGTCGTTCCCGATCCGTCCGCCTGACCAATTCATTGGTTGTCCCCACACGTGAGAGCCTGTTCCGTCCCAACGCCTGCGCGGGACCGGAGGCTCGGGCCATAATATCCGAGCGCACTCCAAAGTGCAATGCTTTTGTCGTGGGGGTTTCGCCGGCTGACCGGGTGTAACCGACCTGTTCGGGCTGGGCCATCAGTTGGCACACCGGGGCCGTGTGCGACCGTGGGATCGCCAATCGAGCCCGGCCGCGGCCGTGGCTGTCCGAACCCGAAGTCATCCCGGCGCGGCTGTCTCCGGCGGTTCGGGGGTCGGGGTGTTGCTCGCCGGCAGCTTCGGGGTCTTTCGCTTCCGCGGCACCCTTTTACGAGGGGACGCAAGCTTCTGCCGCCAGTTATTCTCCGGCGGGTGGCCGTCCATCATCTCCGCCGGATCACCGGTCGTTTCTAGGAGCTGTTCCGGGGTGATCCCTCTTACACCAATGAGATTCGCCCAGGTGAGGTTCGTTCCGGTGAGGTTCGTTCCGGTGAGGTTCGCCCCCCCGAGGTTTGCTCCCCCGAGGTTCGCGTTGGAAAGATTCGCACCGACGAGGTTGGCTCGTTCGAGGTTGGCCCGTTGGAGATTCACGTTGGAAAGGTTCGCGTTGGAAAGGTTCGCGTTGGAGAGATTCGCACCGACGAGGTTGGCTCGTTCGAGGTTGGCCTGTTCGAGGTCCGCTCCACTGAGGTTGGCCTGTTTGAAGTTCGCCCGTACGAGGTGCCCGCCGACGAGGTTGGCCCGTTCGAGACTCGCAACGAAGAGGTTCGCCTTTGCGAGGTTCGCCTTTGCGAGGTTCGCTCCCCCGAGCTTCGCCCCGCTGAGGTTCGCCCATCTAAGATCGCGACCCTGGAAATCCGCCCCTTGGAGGTCGAGGAATGAGTAGGACTGGTCAGTCATTGGGTGAAACCACCGTCCCCGGACCCACTCTTCCAACCGAGAGTCCAGCCCGACGATCCGGGTTCGGACACCGAGAATCGAAAAGCACACACCGAGCCCTCGGAGCATGGCCACCTCGGCATTCAGGGCCCAGCGATCCATCTCCCGAAATGTCGGCTCGGGCTTGATCTTCGTTATCATCACGTGCATCGGCATTCCGTCGCGGACAACCGTTTCGAGGAGGCGGGCCAGCATCTCCCGCCAGCCCGGAACCTTGTGCTCGCCCGAGCGTTTCCCCTCCTCTTCGACAAATCGGACGATGTCGTCGTCCAGTCGAGTTGGGCCGAAGAGTTTGGCCCACTCGACCAGAGCATGTTCGTCGTTCCACCGGCGCCGTGAACCTGAGTCTTGCCAGTCCTGGGCGAGGCGGTCCAGTTCTCCCGCGAGACGACGGGCGATCAGGTATTCGGCGAAAGACTTGTGGGTGAACTCGTACAGCTCGTCGCCCCTGTCTTGCCCGCGGGGCCGGAGGAAGAACCCGAGGAGCAACCGGAGGACGCCGTCCTCAACCTTTTTCTCCAGCTCCAGCAGTCGTCCCCGCTGCTTTGGTGTGAGCCGTTCCTGCACGGCACTCACCCGAATACTGCGGGTGTTTCCAGCGTGCCAGGCGGCGACTGCCATCTCTTCCAACAACGAACAGAACTCCGAAAATTCCAACTTGTCGACGGCCGGCACCTGGGTGCGCTCCCAGCCGCGGTCGTACACCCGCCGCAGAAGCACGGCGTAGATAGAGCAGAGGTTCTCCGGGAGTTTTGTTCCCTCACTATTCTCGCGGACGTAGGCCACCAGGTAGTTCAGCAACGGCTGGGCAGTAATGGGTTCCAGAACCGGATTCTTCTTGATGTCCTGGTAAGCCTCGGGAGAGGGTGTTCGCCCCCGGGCGGTCGCGTACTTGTCCCACCACTCCTCACGCTGGTCCGTATCCAGGAGGGTTGTGCGTCCTGATAGATCCGCCGTTTTGCCGTCAACTGTCTGGGTGAGAGCTTTCTTGTCGATCACGAACGGGAGAAGATAGAGAACCGCTTCCGATCGGCGGACGACCCGCTTCGCCACATCCGCGGCGATGGGTCGGCCGCACAGAAGGACGAGCAACCGGGCGTCCTTCCGACCCTCGTTCCACGCATTCTTGAGCCCGACCACCTCAGCCATGAAGGTCCGGATCACGTCGAGTCCGACGTGTCCCCCGCGAGAGAGTTCGTCGAGCCCGTCGAGGATGAGGAGGGTCGGGTCCGTGGCCTCCCGGTCGAGGGGCTTCTGAAGTCGGACATTGACATCCTCGTAGTACGCTTTCACCGCTTCCGCGAGAGGTCGCTCGGTCTGGAACGCGGGATGATGGAGCGGCGAGTATAGTACACGCCATCGCCGAGTGCCGAACGTCCTTCCGAACCGGTCCGCCGCGTAGATGCGGGCGAGGGTAGACTTACCGGCCCCCGGATCACCTTCGACCACCCTCACGTCGTCGTCCGCCCGACCGGCTTCGAGCCACTGGTCGAGCATCTCCTCGACCATGCCGATGGTGCGGGTGACTTTCGAGGCGTCGTCCCGATCGGCATACGTCCGGAGCGGGATGTAGACCGCCAGCACCCCGAACTCTTCGTCGAACACGCGGCGGTCCGCCTGCTCCTGGAGCCAGGCAGCGCACTTCGCCCACTCGAATTCTTCCTCGACCGCGGGGGTGAAGGGGGTCTTGCGGTGTTCCGGCAGAAGATCCTTCAACTGATCCTGGTTCTTGAGCCATTCGTCACTCAGAAGGACCGAGAAATCGCGTGGGACACGCCCGATTATGTTGTCCGCGAGAGTATCCGAGACCCCGGCGGCGATCAACCACCCGCGAAGTCGCCAGCACACCTGCCGCACGTAGGGAGATGCGCCCGGGCGGTCGAAAAACTCCTGGTCGATCGACACGTCGATGTTATCGAGTTCGGCATCCAGGCGGCTGACGTCGACCCCGATGCCGAGTCGAGCCAGTTGGACCGGGATTTTTTTGCGGCACCAGGCGAGGATCCTCCCGACCGCCCGGGTCATGGACCGGAAGATCAAAGTCCAGGCGAGTTCTTGCGGGCGGTTCTTGAACTCGACGTAACTCAACGCCTTGGTGGCACCCGGGAAGGCGGCATCGAACTCCATTTTGGCCAGGTCGTGGCCGAGCTTGGTGAGCGTCTGGAACAGCCCGGGCCAGTCCGAGACTTGCAGAGGTTTCAACAGAAGTGGGGTCGGCCGTTTGGCCCTGACGCCGGGCGAGGTCTTTTCAGACATGGAGATTTCCGCGGGCAGGTCGGAAGGTGTCATTCCAGCGGATGATAAGCCGATGCGATCGGACAAGCAACAGGCGCGAGTCGGTGGTGGGTCGTGTACCCTCGTTCCCACGCTCTGCGTGGGAACGCCCTCTTCGACGCTCCGCGTCGCGGCCGAGACACGTCCGACGCGGGGCCGAATTGGTCGTGCCAGGCTCCCGGTTCGGTGGCCTGACGTAGTGGTGGGGAGCAACGCCGGAAGGACGCAGAGCGTCCGAAGAGGCGTTCCCACGCAGAGCGTGGGAACGAGGGCGCATGGGATTGGTCGGCTTGATAATAGCCCGCCGCTCCGCGGCGGTCTTCCGGACCGACCGCCCTACAGCAGCCGCTCCCGCTTCCGCAACAGCCACTCGGCCGCGAGGACGGACAGGAGCAGGCCGAACACCAGCGGGTGGTTCCAGAGCGGGAGCGGGGGCCGCGGCTCGTTCAGCTCGATCGGCTCCAGGTCCCGCAGGTCCACGAATACCTTGTCCGCGTCCGCCAGCGTGTAGAACCCGCCGTGCGACACCGCCGCCGCGGCGGTCAGGGCCGGCCGGTTCATGTCCAGCCGCTCCCGCTCGGTCGGCGGGGGCAACACCTTCGCCTCCGCCGTCGGCGGGGTCTGGCCCGCGTCCGGCTCGATCAGCGTGAACCGGTACTGCGCGTCCGGCGTCCGGGTCAGGACCGCCTCGAACTCCCCCCGCTCCGTCTTCACCCGGGTCAACATCAGTTCCTGCGTCTCCATCTCACCCGGACCGGGCGACCCGTCCGGGTTCGGGAGCGGGGTTCGCTGCACCTGCACCCGGACCACGGTGCCGTCCGGCGGGGCCGGCGCGTCGTCGGGGAATCGCACCTTCACCGTGATTCGGTCGTCCCGCCGGTACGGCCCGCTCCCGTCCTTCAGCCGGAGCTCCACCCGCCCCCGCCGCGACCGGGCCAGCACCCGCACCGCCTGGAGCCAGAACCGGTTGAACTGGTCCTCGTCGCCCCGCCACCGCCACCGCCACGTCTCGTCGAACCCCAGGAAGATCACCCGCCCCGCCCCCACGAACTGCTGGAGCACGAGCGGGTGGTTCTCCCGGCCCGGGCCGCCCTCCGCCGGCCGGTCGGGGTGGACCGCCAACACCTCCGCGGCCGGCTTCCGGTGATACCCCCGGGCGTACCAGAACAGCTTCCGGAGCCGGCCCCAGATCCGGTCCGATTCGACCGGGTCGAGGCTGAACCGGAACAGCGGGTGCGTCCGCCCGGTCGGGGTGAGGGCCGGGCGGTAGTCGTCGGTGATCGGCTGGTCTTCGGCCGTGGGCCGAACGGGCTCCGCGTCCGAGGGGACGACCGGAAGGATGTCCGCCAGCGGGGTGTCGGCGAAGGCGCCCGGGGTGAAGTGCTCGCCGGCCACGAACAGCACCCCGCCGCCCTTCACCGCCACGAAGTCCGCAAGGTCCTGGAGCGTCCGCGACGACTGCGGGAGCTGTTTCGGGTCGAAGTCCCCCAGGATCACCACGTCGAACCCGAACAGCAGGTCGCGGGTGGGGAACTCGGCCAGGGCGATGGCGCTCTTGTCGGTGTCCGCCCACCCGTGCGAGGCCCCGAGCAGGACGGTCTTGAGCTCGATCGACTTGTTCCCGGCGATCCGCTCCGACTCCCGCTCCATCAGCACCTTGGCGTACCGGAAGTCGTACCGCGGGTCGCCCTCGACGAAGAGCACCCGCACCCGCCGGGCCTCGACCACCGTCACCCGCCGCTCGATCCGGTTGTTCGCCGTATCGGCCTCCCCGGGGGCGGGCGGGACCTCCAGCACCAGCGTCTTCTCCCCGACTTCGGTCGGGGAATACGGCACCTTCACGACCGCCCCGTCCTCGGTGGGGACCGCGTTCACCCGCCCCCGTTCCACCAGCCTGCCGTCGACCTTCTCGTACAGGGTGACCGGGACCGGGTCCGGCGGGATCGCCCCGCGGGCGGTGAGCCGGGCCTGGAAGTCCAGCGTGTCCCCCCGGGCGACCACCTCCTCGAACACCGGGTCCGAGAGCCGGAGGTCGGGGATGACCCACGGGTCGCCCATCCCGATCAAGTAGAGCGGGACGCCCGCCACCTTGGCCGCCTCCGGCAGGTCGGGCCCGGCCGTCGTCACCCCGTCGGTGAACAGGATCACGGCCCCGAGCGAGCCGCCCTGATACGCCTTGACCACCGCCTCGACCCCCTCCCCGAGCCGGGACGCGTCCCCCTCGGGGCGGAGGGCGAGTAGCGCGTCCCGGGCCGCCGCCGCATCGCCTTCCTCGGCCGTCGACGCCACGAGCCTGGTCTGGGTGTCCACCGCGTACACGTGGACCTTCACCCGCTTCTCGCGCAGGAGCTTATCGAGCCAGTCGGCCCCGGGCCGGGTGAGCAGCAGCTGCGCGAGCTTCAGCCGGTGGGTCCGCGGCAGGTCCGCGGCCCCGACCAGCTGCTCGGCCTTCGCGCGGACGGCCGGGTCCCGCAGGTCGTCCACGGTGGCCATGCTCGCGGACGTATCGAGGAGGATGACGACTTCCGGCCACCCCTCCCGCTTGAACGCCAGCTGCCACTGCGAGAGGAGGACGAAGAGCGCGAGCAGGAACGTGCCGGCCCGTAGCCCGGTCGGCAGGAGGACCCGTCTGGTTCCTCCCGCCGCCCCGCGCTCCCGCAGGTAGATCACGACCGTGAGGGCGAGACACCCGACGGCCAGGCCGGCCGCGAGGAGCCAGTCGGTCGACAGGTCCCGGGCCATCGCGGCGGACCGTTCGAGGACGAGCCGGTCGTTCTCCCCGGGCGGGGTCGGCGGGAGCCCGACCACCCACCCGACTCCGGACTCGGCCGCGTGTTTCCATTCCGGCGGGAGGAACCCGAACACGTTCCCGGTCCGGTCGGCCCGGATGGAGATCCCGACGACGGCCAGGACCGCGCCGAGGACGAGCAGGGCCGCCCCGGTCCCGAGCAGCCGGCGGAGCGGGCGCCGGTCGACGGGGCGGACCGACCCGGCAGTCGCGCCGACCCCGGGGGCCCGGGCCGGCCCGAGCCGCCACGCCAGGAGGACCTCCGCGGCCATGACCCCGAGCGCGACCAGGACCGCCCACCGGGCGAGGGTCGGGCCGTGCGGGCGGGGGGTACTGATGACCGACGCGCCCCCGTCGGCGGACGCCTTGACCTCGCCGATCTCGGCCACCAGCTGCACCGGCCCGACCGGCTTGAAGTCGGCCGGTTCGGCCCGCCGCAGGTCGAACTCCGTCCCGCCGGAGGGCGACGTCTCGGGCGGGTTGACCGCGAACACCCGGTCCCGCGACTCGCCCACCCCGATCCGGTAGAACCCGGCGAGCGTGGCGTCCGCGAACCGGACGACCCCGGCCTCGTCGCGCAGCACGACGGGCAGGGCGGCGGTCATCCCGTCCGGGCCGGTGAGCCCGGCAGTGAGCCCGGCGGCGGCGGGCGGGAAGAACTCTTCGAGGACGTCTCCGACCCGGGCTGTGTGGCGGTCCGGGTTGGCGGCGGCGAACCGCAACACCTCGTGGACGAACGGGAGGTAGCTCGGGAGGACCGGCCAGTCGGTCCAGTCCTGGTTGAACGTGCCGGTGTAGACGACGACCCGCCCGCGGTGCCGGGCCCACTCCACGACCGCCGGGTCCGGCTTCCGGGCGGGGTCGGGCGGGGCGTTCGCCGGCACGAAGGAGAGGACCCGCCGGGCCCGCCCGTCCGCCGGGGCGTCCATTTTCAGGTAGCTGCGGAACGGGACGGTCACCAGCCCGGCCCGGGCGTTGTCCTCGCGGAACGCGGCCAGGGGCGGGCGGCGGTACGCGTCCTCCTCGGCGGTGAGGCGGAACCCGGGGTCGTCGGGCGGGGCGGCGACGACGTCGCCGAGCGGACCGGGAAGGAGGCCGTTCCCGTCGTTGTAAAAGAGCCGGTTGTACGCGTCCTTCGCCGCGGCGGCGTTCGGCCCGAGCCCGATCACCACTCCCCCGCCCCGCTTCAGGTGCGCCTCCAGCTTGGCAACCACGGCCGGGGTTGGGGTCGGGAGGTCGCACAGGAAGATGCACTCGGCGCCGGCCGGGTCGCCGACCGCCGGGTCGGCGAACTCGGCCGCGGATAGGACCCACCGCTCGTCCAGGGTTTCGGGCCACCGGCCGCCGGGGCGGTTCAGCCGGGCCGGGGTGTCGGTTTTCTTCGCCCCCGGGGGGACGAGCGCCCGCGCGAGGTGCTCGCCCCCCCGGCGGAGCCGTTCGGCCTCGCCCTTCTTGCCGTCCACGATCAGGACGTGAATCCCGTCGCGGACCTCGACCGCCAGCGCCCGGACGTCGTCGGCCGGGAGATCGTCCCCGTCCATTAGCCGGACCTGGACGACGTGCATCCCGCGGGTCAGGAACCCGGTCCGGGTGCCGTCGAGGGTGAACGTGACCGACGCCCGCCCGCCGGCCGGGACGGCGTCGATTGTCCGGGTCTCGACCGAGACGAGGGTGTCGGTCCCGGACGCCGACGGGCGGCCGAGGAGGAGTTCGACCCGGACCAGCCGGCGTTCGGTCCGGCCGTGGTTCTGGACGGTGGCGGTGACGACGGCGGGGGCGTCGATGAGCGGGAGCGGGTCGGCGAGGGCGAGGTCGGTGACGGCGAGGTTGTCGACGTCCGCGCGGGCGGCGTCGACGATGACCACCTCGGCGGCCCCCTTGCCGTCCTTCCCCTTGAGGATCTGGGCCCAGGCTTCGGGGGCCTGGCCGTCCGGCCGGGGGAGGGCGCTGGCCCACGCGGACCGCTGAAGGTCGGTGAAGAAGGTGACCTGCCGCCGGGGGTACGCCCGGGGGGACCGGGCGAGGGCGTCCGCGACCACCGGGAGGACCGGGGCGGTGTCGGCGGCGGCGTGGGTCGGCTTGAGCTTCGCGATCTCCTTGAGCACCTTGTCCGGGGCGTTCGACGGGCCGGGGACGATGGTCTGGGGGGTGCCGCCGAGGAAGACGACCGAGTACCCGTCGCCGGCGTTTGCGTTGCGGACCAGTTCTTCCGCCTGGGCGACGGCCCGGTCGAACCGGGTCCGCCCGTCGTCGGTCTTGGCGGTCATGCTGAGCGACCCGTCGACGACGAGGACGTGGTGGGTCCGCGGGGTGGTCGAGACGGTGTCCATCCGCCCGGGTTTGACCTGCTGCCACCACCCTTCGGCCCAGTCGGTGGCGGCGGCCATCGCGAGGAGGGGGAGCAGGAGGGCGAGTGTCCGGAGGGCGAGGAGGGCCCACTGGTCGATCCGCCGACGGTGCCGCCGTTCGGCCAGGATGAGGAATCGGACGGCGGCCCAGGGGACGATCTGGTAGCGTTTGCGGAATAGGAGATGGACGAGGAGCGGGATCGCGACCGCGCCGACCGCGGCCCCGGCGGCGAGGGCCGGACTGAACACGGCGAACAAGGGCAACCCGCCGCATGCGGGAACGGGATCGGTCATGTGGCCGCTGGGACGGGTGACGGAGCGAATCCGGGTGCGCAACGGGACCGGCGGTACGGACCGGTGTAGTCAGTATGACGGGCGGGGGGGCGAGGGGCAACAGGGCGGGGGAAACGGGCGTTACGAGGTGACTATTGGAAACCGGTAGGTGAGCCATTGGTCATGGTCACATATCCGATCGGCAAGCCGCCTGAGTTGGACCCCGTTGTCCAGACCAAAAACGCCAGCTTCTTAACTACTCCTGGGTCCCTTTTTCACCTTCCCGGCATGCACTTCGGTGGGCGTCCGGTAGTCCAGGGATTGGCGGACGACGGGCTCGATAACTGTTCCTTCCTTCTCGGGGTGGAGGTGAAGGAACGGGAACAGTCCTTTCGGAAGACCGTACCCGGAGCAACGGAAGAGGAGCTAGCCGCCGTTCGGTCTGCGGTCCGGGGCGAGCACACTCAACGGGTACGATGCACTCTCGGCAACCCCTTCCGCCCCGTAACCACCGACCCCTCCTGGCTCACGTCCACCGCCGTCGCGTTCGCCCGTCAGGTGTACGAGTCCCGGGACTTTTCCCCCCCTCCCGATCCTGGCCGATGCCCTCCAGGACGCCGGGTGCGACCACCCGGACATCCTGGCCCACTGCAGGAGGCCGGGGCTGCACGTCAGGGGGGTGCTGGGTGGTGGACCTCGTGTTGGGGAAGAATTGACGAACTCCCCGTCCCGAACACCAAATCCTGCGAGAATTCCACCCGGACTGGCCCCGGCATGTCCGCCATCCCCTTCACCGGCCGGGCGGGCTGCGGGAGATGCCGGACATGCCGGAGGAGAACCCGCCCGGGTCGAACTCGTGACCGGACCACTCACGTTCCGGCCCCGGCGCAACCGGCACTCGGATCTCAGGCCTTGGTCGCGGGCGTCTGGGCTCGATCTCCCAAGGCGGGACCTCGGCCAGGTTAGCCAGGTTGATGCACAGACGGGATATTTTGCCTTCGGCCACGGCCTGACGGTGTTCGGAGATGCAATCCAGGTGATAGCCGCTGACGAAGGGGTCGTTACTGACACAGGGCCAGAAGTATTCGACAAAGTTTCGGAACTTATTTTGGGCGAGAGTAGCTTCTATCCACTGTAGGTCCATCCTCTCCATATCCTATCTAGGCACTTAACGGAATTCTTCTGACTCCCGGACGGTCTTCGACTTGCTCGGGCAGATTTGTCCATGCCATAGGTGGAGCGCATTGAAACAACCCCGCCCTGTTAGCGGGGTTTACGTCACTCCATTACGGGTTCGGCTTTTGCCTCATCGAAATGGTCACAATCGTCGTGATGGATTGGCGTAGATGTGAGTATAGTCCCTAGAGAGCGCCTGCCTCAAACGCACGAACAACATTGCTTCTGGCTGCTTTTATCAGTTTGATACCATCCATAGCTGTAGAATTTAGGACGCAAAATTCATTGGCCTCATTCTTAACCTCCTCTTCTGATAGGGCAACAAATTCACTGTCATAGTCACGCACTGCAAACAGAATGTCGCCGGCGTTTGCGATCTTATCGTCTTCATCGTATATCAAGTCAACTGATGCGTAAATAATATGATTGATAGCTTCGGGGTACAGGGTGAAAGCAATTCGGTCGACGCCACCGCCATCAAGCGACTGCGAAATTGCCTTGTCTACATCGTAAGGTGGGACTAGCCGTGGAATAAGCACATTATAGTTTGTAGAAATTGTAACTTGTGAGTAGCACCGGTGAAATGCCATTAATTTCCATGCTTGTTTTATGTGGAACACTGCCTTTTTGATAAATGCCGGTTCTGAGGATGTGTTTCGCAATTTTATATCCAGTACAGGCAGTTCGCCGGGCTTCGGGTCGGGGTCAATTATAGGGTACTGGGCGCTTCTTATTTGCGATATGACTGGAGCCATTTCCTTTAAGATGGCAGGGGACACGCTATCCAGTTTCATAAAGAAGGGTGTACTTTCTGG
This sequence comes from Gemmataceae bacterium, assembly GCA_028288765.1. Lineage (GTDB taxonomy): Bacteria > Planctomycetota > Planctomycetia > Gemmatales > Gemmataceae > Urbifossiella. Next base: position 34,352 of record JAQGHQ010000341.1, read on the forward strand.
ATTAATCCTATCAAGACGACTTTCCAAGAAGTCCATATCTACGACCCGCAACGGCCCGGATGGAAAGCTATCCAAGGCAAAGATTCCTTTTGATATTTTGACATACAATTTATCCCTATAGTGCTTAACCTCTTTAGGTGTAAAGTTCTTGGCTTGGCTTGTCTTACTGTCGTGTAGGTTGTGATGCTCTAGGCATAAAAATGCCAAATTATCGTAGTGATTATTTGTATTATCTTGATCTATATGGGCTATTTGACCTGTCTTTACCGAAGAGGCGTTGTGGAGGCCGTAGCAAAGACAGCAGCGCCTTCCCGAATCGAGAAGCACTTTTGTTTCTGTAGCTGTCGGGGTTTTCGGTCTTCGTTTCCCCATCGTTATCCCTTAATCTGGCCGTTGGCAGATTCAACACAAACTGAACTACTCGGCCACTGCTCTTACTTGGGTATTTTCAACCCGACTGTACCTTTGCCGCCGTTTGAAGTGGAAAAATTGCCTTCTACCGCATTGCTCTTCTGAGAAAGACTAAAGGTCACTTTGACCGCAGTGCCAACACTTTTAAACGAAATCTGTGTACCAGTGATCTCGCCTTCAACAGAATAGTCTACTGGAGGCTTACCTTCTTTAGCTCTTGGAATCAGGGCGACGTTTGCCTTAAACGTGTTCTTATTGCGCTCGGTAATTGTTAGTGTCATTTCGCCTGCCGCATCGCTGGTGGTGAAGCGATAGCCCCCCGCCAGAATCTTCCCGTCCGTAAGCAGATCAGACAGCGATTTCTTGCCGCTTTCCTTCTCGCCGGTCTTCGTCGCTTTTAGCTGCTCGTTGTCCTTCTTGAGTAGTTCGATTTCCTTCTTGAGCAGTTCGTTTTCTTTCTCGGCCAGCTTCAGTCTTGCTTCGAGTTCCTTGATCTTCTTCACGTCGCCGGCATCCTGCCCCCGAACGCTCGACCCGCTGCCGACGAGAACCAGGGCCAGCACGAGGCGGGACACGCCACGGTTCCTCAGATTCAGGGTCATGGTGTCCCGCCTTGCGTAGAGGGTGCTGGGTTCCGATTCCTACCCGACAGGCCGGGGAGGTTTCGGCATCATCAACGAGGGCTGGTGTCCGGTCCAGTCAAATCCCGAAAAGTCTGTTTGCCAGACTAACATCGTTCATCACCCGTGGGGTAGTGTTTTGGCGCAAGAAAAAACCCCGGCAATTGCCGGGGTATAAGTCGTCTCACGTCATGGCGTTGAGCTTACTTCAACCCCCCTTGCGTTTTGCTGGAAAGGGCATCGTCCTCGAACGTCACCATCACCAGCTTGCCGAACGCTTCCCAGGAGTAGATTTGCACCACCTTGTCACCGATCTTCCTTTCGTTGCTTAACGCACCCTACAAGGGCACTGGAACGCTGTCTTCACCGCGAATTACAGCCCGGACGGGACGCGGATCGTCACCGCGTCCTGGGACGGGATCATCCGATTGTGGGACGGCGAAACCGGCCGGGAGCTCTGCGCCCTCATCTCCATCGACGCCGGCAAGGACTGGTTGGTGGTGACGCCCGAAGGGCTGTACGACGGGTCAGAGGGTGGGCGAAAGAGGGTCGCCTTCCGCACCGACGACAAGTCGGGCGTGGTTCCGGCGGACCGGTTCTCGCAGGACTACTACCGACCCGGTCTCCTGGCCGATATCTGGAAGGGAAACCATAACGAATTGACCACTTCTCACTCCTTCCCCAGCACCAAATCCTGCGAGAATTCCACCCGGACCGGCTCCGGCATGTCCGGCATCCCCTTCACCGGCCGGGCGGTCTGCGGGAGATGCCGAACATGCCGGAGAAGAACCCGCCGGAGCCCGACCGCTCATGTCGCCACCTCCGGCCCCAAGTGTGTGCCCTACTCCTCAGCACGTCGCTCGACCGCCTTCCTCGGGCTCCACAGCCGGACCCAACCCTCGAACTCCTGCGGGCGGACATCCCCGCCGATGACGAGACACCACGGGGTCACTTCGTCCTCCGGAACCCGCGGCTCACCGTCCGCCGGATCGTAGACGTAGACCCCATGCACCGAGCCCGTCGGGCCGACCCGGTAGAGGCCCACGGGATATCCGTGGGCCTCGGCCACCGGGCAGAGCACCGCCGACCCGAGCAGCCCCTCCCCCCGGGCTGCGGCCCGGGTCCGCGCCACCGCCGCCAGTCTCCGCTGCTCCCCGCGAGTCATCCTTCGCCCTCCCGTTTCTGGGCCGGCCCGTCCCACACTCCGGGCGCCACAACTTCTTTTCCACTCATGTCTTCCAGTGCTTCCAGTCGAGTCGCGAAGTCGACGGCCTCCACCCCCCTTGATCGCCTGGGCCAGCACCAGAGCTGCCGCCCGGAGCTCGACCGCCGGCACGCCACACGTCAGGTTCCGCCGAAACACCTGGACCGCCTCGGACGTGAGCTGCTGGACCTGCCCGATCGCCGCCTCCACCACCCTCCGCCGGGCCGCCCGGTACAGCCGGAGGAACGACTTCTTCCGCAGGCACCGCTGCACGGTTGCTTCCCCGATCCCCGCCCGCGCGGCGGCCGCCGCGTGGGTCGGCTCCGTCAGCAGGGCGGCGATCACCACCTCGGCCTTCTCAGTCATTTTGCCACGAGCACTCATGGGCTACCACCTCCGATCACATCAAACTCCGGAGGCTTGCCTGCCCGTACCGGGGGCCGACCCTCAGCTCACCCCTCCGGCTGAGGGGCTCACCGTCGCGGCCTTGTGGTGGTGGCTTCTTGTCGGGTGGGCCGAGTTGTCGAGGCCCATGGGGCGGTAGGTCGACGGGAGGTTGGACGGGCGGGCGCTATCGGGTCAGGCGCGACCCGGACCCGCCGCCTCGGCCGCCTGCTTGATCGCCTGGCAGCGGCCTTCCAGCAAGCGGCGTAGATAGCCGGCCATGAACAGATAATCGACCAGCGCCCCGACCGGCCCGAGCGGCGACCGGAAGGTGACCTCGTCGGTCATCACCGTCCCGCCCTCGCGATCTTCGAACCGATGGTCGTGGGCGAATGCCCGGAACGCCCCGGCCGTCATTTCGTCCCGGAAGTATCGGGGGCGGTCGAACGCGGTGACCTCCGCAGTGAACTGCTGCCGGACGCCGAGGTGGCGGGCCTCCCAGGTGACCGACTCGCCGAGCCCGATCAGGCCGGTCGTCCGCCCGGCGACGGCCCGCTCGCCGGTGTCCGCCAGCGACCGAGTATGGAAGTCGATGTCGCGGGCCAGGTCGAAGCACCGTTCGGGCGGGGCCGCGATCACCGTGACGATCCGGATCACTGCCATCCGCCCCCTCCGAGTCATCCGCCTATACTCACGGGCGATCACCTCCGATCACATCGAACCCCGGAGGCTGTCCCTGAAGGCCGCCCCTCAGCTCACCCCCGTCGGCTGGGGGGGACTCATCAGCCTGAGGATGCCGCGCATCGGGATGACGATCTTTTCGGAACCCGACGCCAGTTCGGATTCCACCTCGTGGAGGGCCTTCTCCAGCATGAATAGCTCCAGCAGCTGGCGGCGCTCCTCGTCGCCCGACGGGAGCAGCCCGGCCTGCCCGACCGCGTCCATGTAGGCGGTGGCGAACTCCCGGGCCACCCACTGGTACCACGCCTCCGCCCACGGCCCCAGGGTGGGCACGTCCTCGTCGCGGATCACCCCTTGCGGCCGGCCCCGCCGGCTGCTCAGCCCGAGATGGGTGATCTGGACCGCGTAGTCGAACGACCGGATCATGCTCGCCACGTCCCGGAGCGGGGACCGCTTCGCCCGCCGGTCCTCGAGCGTCCGCCCGACCTCCCCCTCGAAGTCGGTCACCACGAAGTCTTTCCCGGTGTAGAGCAGGCGGGAGAGATGGTAGTCCCCGTGGATCCGGATTCGCATCCCCCCGGCGGCCGACACCAACACCGTCCGGAACCGCCTCAGGATCTCGCCCTCCAACGCGAGCAGGCGGGCGGCCGACTCGCGGGCCGGTTCCGACAGGGTGTCCTTCACCTGTTCCAGCCGCCGGCACAGCCGGCCGGTCATGTTCCGCATCGTCTGGTAGATCGACCGCTGGTACAGCTTCCCGAACGGTTCCGGGGCGAGAGAGGGGGAGACCCGGTTGCCGGCCAGCGCGGTGTGCATCTCGGCCGTCCGTCGGCCGAGCAGGCGGACCGCCTCCATGAAACCGCCGGTGGTCTCGTGCCAGTTGGGCTGGCCCTCGGCCGCCAGCGGGCCGAGCAAGGGCGGGGTCTCCGGCGGGCGGGGCGCGCCCTCCCGGGGGAGGGCGGCGACCCGCTCGAAGTAGCGGCTGAGTTCGTCCAGGGCGTACTGCCACGCCGTCCCCTGGTTCCGGACGAACCGGTAGAGGACGTCCAGGGTCGCGGGCTCGGCGGCGCGGCGGCGGTACTCGATCGACCCGACCACCTGGGCGAACCCGTCGAACCGTGTGCTCGAGGCGAGGTACCGGCCGATCTCCACCGCCGGGCTCACCCCCTCCTCCACCCGCCGGAAACTCTTCAGGATGTACTCTTCCCCGTAGGCCACCGAAAAGGTGTGCCGGTCGTTCCGGAGGACCCACACCGGGAGCGAGTCCAGGGCGTCGAGGTCCCCTTCAGACAGCCGGGGGCCGATCGGGGCGAGGACGAGTTCCCCGCCCGGGACCGGCCGGATCCGGCCACCCAGGATGCCCCGCAGGACCCCCCGACAGCACGCCGGGACGGCCAGGGCGTCGCACAGCACCCCGGACATCGGCCCGACCACCCGGACGAACCCGGCGTCCGCCACCGGGACCGCCAGCCCGGTGAGGGCGTCGTCCGGGACGAATGCCAGGGCCAGCGACAGGGTTTCCGGCACCCCTTCGCGGAGCTCGGCGGTGATGAGCAGGAACCAGACCTCGACGTCCTCCGGGCCGACCCGGACCGCCTGCCGGATCTCGGCCGCGACCACCGGCGACCCCCCGCGGCCGAGCCGCCGGCGGGTCAGGTAGCTGGGCAGGAGGGATTCCAGCTCCCCGAGGAGCACCGCATCAAACCCCTCGGCGAGCGGCCGCTGGGCGGTCACGACCGGGATCGCCGGGGCCGCCTCCCCGGCCGACATGTCGACCACGATCGGGGCCGGGAGCGGGAGAGAGAACCAGAAGAACGTGTGCGGCCCGAGGGTGAGCAGGTACGGGAGTTCCCCGATCCGCGGGAATGCGGTCCGGCCGAACACTTCCTCCGGCACCACCCCGGCGTACTCCTTCAGGTCGAGTTCCACGAACTGGACGAACCGGGACAGGTTCGCGACGACCAGGATCCGCTCGTCGGCGTACTTGCGGACGAACGCCAGCACCTTCGGGTTGGACGGGCGGAGGAATTCCAGGGTCCCCCGGCCGAACGCCCGGTACCGCTTCCGCAGGGCGATCAGCCGTTTCATCCACCACAACAGCGAGCTCGGGTTGTTCTGCTGGGCCTCGACGTTCACCGCCTCGTAGTGGTACTCCGGGTCGATGATGATGGGCAGGTACAGCTTCTGCGGGTTCGCCCGGCTGAACCCGGCGTTCCGGTCGCTGCTCCACTGCATCGGGGTCCGCACCCCGTTGCGGTCGCCGAGGTAGAAGTTGTCGCCCATCCCGATCTCGTCGCCGTAGTAGATCACCGGGGTGCCGGGGAGCGAGAACAGCAGGGCGTTCATCAGCTCGATCCGGCGGCGGTCGTTCCGCAGGAGCGGGGCGAGCCGGCGGCGGATGCCGAGATTGATCCGGGCCGTCCGGTCCTCGGCGTACGCCCGGTACATGTAGTCCCGCTCCTCGTCGGTCACCATCTCGAGGGTCAGCTCGTCGTGGTTCCGGAGGAACATGCACCACTGGCAGGTGTCCGGGATCGGCGGGGTCTGGTCGAGGATGTCCAGGATCGGGAACCGGTCCTCCTGGTGGAGCGCCATGAACAGCCGGGGCATGACCGGGAAGTGGAACGCCATCTGGCACTCGTCCCCGGCGCCGAAGTACGGGAGCACGTCTTCCGGCCACTGGTTCGCCTCGGCCAGGAACATCCGCCCGGGGAACTTGGCGTCCATCTGTTTGCGGAGGGCCTTGAGGAAGACGTGGGTCTCCGGCAGGTTCTCGCAGTTCGTCCCCTCCCGCTCGTACAGGTACGGGATGGCGTCGAGCCGCATCCCGTCGACGCCCATCTCGAGCCAGTAGTCGAGGACCGGGAACAGGGCGTCCCAGACCGCCGGGTTGTCGAAGTTCAGGTCCGGCTGGTGGTGGTAAAACCGGTGCCAGAAATACTGCCCGGCCACCCGGTCCCACGACCAGTTCGACGGCTCGAAGTCCTTGAAGATGATCCGGGCGTCGAGGTACTTGTCCGGGGTGTCGCTCCAGACGTAGAAGTCCCGCTCCGTGCTCCCCTTCGGGGCGAGCCGGGCCCGCTGGAACCACGGGTGCTGGTCGGACGTGTGGTTGACCACCAGCTCCGTGATCACCCGGATGCCGTGGCGGTGGGCGGTGTTCAGGAACTCCTGGAAGTCCTCGAGCTTCCCGTAATGGGGGTGGACGGTGGTGTAGTCGGCGATGTCGTACCCGTCGTCGCGGAGCGGGGACGGGTAGAACGGGAGCAGCCAGATGGCCGTGATCCCGAGGTCTTCGAGGTAGTCGATCTTCTGGGTGAGCCCGCGGAAGTCGCCGAACCCGTCGCCGTCGCTGTCGTGGAATGCCCGGACGTGAGCCTCATAGATGATCGCGTCCTTATACCAAAGGGGGTCGTTATCGGTCATGGGGCGTCCGAACCAGGTGGCGTGTCATGGCCAGCACGGCGGTTCGCGTGCGAACGCCATGCCGGAACCCGACTCGGTCCGATTTACGAGAACCTTGGCGGGCTGGTAATACTTTCCATCTTTAGCCGAGTCGGTGGTACCGTCTTTTCCAGAAACCGGGTCGGGACATGGGAAACGCGGGCGTCTTTCGGCCAATCCCGCATTGCGGTAGCTCATTCCCCATCGCTCGCTTTCCCGAGAGTATTCCGTTCGCATCAGCGGTACTGCTCCGGGAGAATACAGTCGCGGGGCCGAGATGGGCGATGCCGGGCCGGGTGAAAATCGCTCGGTCGGGCATCGGGATTGCACACTCGCCGGCCCGGACCGCGTCGGTCTGACCGGAATTCCCCGGAGGCGACCTGATGAGCTGGCCTGCCGACCGCTCGCGCTCGTCCGGTATCCTCCTGCACCCGACCAGCCTGCCTGGGCCGTTCGGCATCGGCGACCTCGGCCCGCAGGCCCATGTGTGGGTCGATACCATGGCCCGGGCCGGGCAGGCGTGGTGGCAGGTACTGCCGGTCGGGCCGACGGGGTACGGCGACTCGCCGTACCAATCGCCGTCCACGTTCGCCGGGAACCTCAACCTCATCAGCCCCGAACTCCTCGCCGCCGACGGGCTGGCCGCGCAGGGCGATCTGGACGGGTGCCTCCTCGTGAGCGGGGGGCCGGTCCACTATGCCGACGTCATCTCGCGAAAGCGGCGGCTCGTCCGCCGGGCGTGGGAGCGGTTCAGGGCCGGCGAAGGTCCGGAGTCCGTGCGGGCCGAGTTCGCCCGGTTCCGGGCCGAGGAGGCCGCCTGGCTCGACGAGTTCGCCCTGTTCATGGCGATCAAGGACGAGCACGGCGGACGGGCGTGGTGGGAGTGGCCCGCCCCGCTCGCCGCCCACGACGACCGCGCCGTTCGCGCGGCCGCCGGGCAGCTGGCGGACGAGATCGACGCCCACCGGTTCGGGCAGTTCCTGTTCTTCCGCCAGTGGTCCTCCCTGCGGGCCCACGCCCACGCGAACGGCGTGCGGATCATCGGCGACCTGCCGATCTATGTCGCGGCCGACTCCGCCGACGTGTGGGGCCGGCCGGACCTGTTCCTGCTCGACGCCGACCGCCGGCCGCGGTTCGTGGCCGGGGTCCCGCCCGACTACTTCAGCGCGACCGGCCAGCTCTGGGGGAACCCGATCTACGACTGGGACGCCCACCGGGCGGACGGGTTCCGGTGGTGGGTGGACCGGGTGCGGGCCGCACTGCGGCTGTTCGACCTGATCCGGCTCGACCACTTCCGCGGGATCGAGGGGTTCTGGGCCGTCCGGTTCGGCGCCCCGACCGCGGTCGAGGGAGAATGGCTACCCGGGCCCGGGGCCGCCCTTCTGGCCGCCCTGCGGGACGCACTCGGCGACGTGCCGATCATCGCCGAGGATTTGGGGGTCATCACCCCGGAGGTGGACGCCCTGCGGGAGCAGTTCGGGCTCCCGGGGATGGGGATCTTGCAGTTCGCGTTCGGCGGCGCGGTCGAGCCGCGGTTCCTCCCGCACCGGTTCACCCGCGACGTGGTAGTCTACACCGGGACGCACGACAACGACACCACCGCCGGGTGGGCCGCGAAGCTGACCGCGGACGAGCGGCGCTCGTACGCCCGGTACGCCCCGACCTCGACCGAGGACCCCGTCGGGACCCTCATCCGGCTCGGGTGGGCGTCGGGCGCGGACCTCGTCCTCGCCCCGCTTCAGGATTTCCTCGGGCTCGGGTCGGAGGCCCGCATGAACATCCCGGGTACGACGACCGGCAACTGGGTCTGGCGGGTGGACGACCGCGCTCTATCGAACCCGATCTGGTCTAACTCCCTGCGGGAATTCACCGACGTGTACGAGCGGCGGGGCGAACGCCCGGTCTCGAACCCCGCGACGAAAAGCCGGTGATCGGGGTGGTCCCGCCGTGAGGCCGGATGTCGTGAGAGTAGCCTGCCGCTCCGAGGCGGTTTTCACGACCTCAACCCGGAGTGGCCGCCGACGGTCGCGGTTGCTCCCCGCCGGGCAGACGAAGACCGTCGCGGAGTGGCGGGCTACTCTCAGTGAAGCCGCCGCCTCGGAGCGGCGGGTTGCGATCGACGACGCACCGCGCTCAGCCCTTCCGCTCGTCGCGGCCGTGGACGTGGGCCGGCGGGTAAGTCGCCTCGACCGCGGTGAACGGCTCGGTGATCCGGTACGTGTGTTCCGCCCCCTTCGGGACCACCCACGAATCGCCCGGTTCCAGATTCACTACCTGCCCCTCCACGACCAGCTCGGCCCGGCCCTTGATCACGAATCCGACCGTCTCGTAGTCCCGGCGGGTCAGGGTTTTCGGTTTCTCGGCCGGGAGTTCCTCCCACAGCCGCATCCCGATGTGGACCGACGAGGCGAGGTACTTCTGCCCGTCCGGGCCGTGCGGGGAGTGCTTCGAATCCACCTTGGTTACCGTGGTGTCGGACATGACCGCCTCCTCGGGTTGGAGTGACGCCCGGGTGGGTCGTCTACCCGCGAAAGGCTGCAAGTGACGTGCCCGGCCCGCCGCCCTCAGGCGATCAGCTCTTTAATGACGGTGCCGTGTACGTCCGTCAGCCGGAAGTCGCGGCCGGCGTAGCGGTAGGTGAGCCTGGTGTGGTCGAACCCGAGCAGGTGGAGCATCGTCGCGTGCAGGTCGTGAACGTGGACCGGGTTCTCCTGCGCCCGGAACCCGAACTCGTCCGTCGCCCCGTACACGGTTCCGCCCTTCACCCCCCCGCCCGCGAGCCAGCAGGTGAACCCGTAGTGGTTGTGGTCGCGGCCGTTCAGGGCCGGGAGCTCCGCCACGGGCGTGAGGCCGAACTCGCCGCCCCAGAGGACCAGCGTGCTGTCGAACAGCCCGAGGCGTTTGAGGTCGCCCAGGAACGCGGCGATCGGCCCGTCCCACTGGGCGGCGAGGGTCTTGTGCGCCCCGGCGAGGCCGTCGTGGTTGTCCCACGGCTGCCCGGCCCCGCTCCACACCTGCACCACCCGCACCCCCCGCTCGATCAGCCGGCGGGTGAGCAGCAACTGGCGGCCGTGGACCGTGTCGCCGTACCGCTCGCGGGTCTCCTTCTTCTCCTTGCTCAGGTCGAACACCTCGGCCGCCTCCAACTGCATCCGGAAGGCCAGCTCGAAGGTGCCGATCCGGGCTTCGAGCTGGGGGTCGTTCTGCCGGTCGGCCAGGTGCCGGTCGTTGAGCGTCTTCACGAGGTCGAGCTGGTCCCGCTGCCGGGCGGCGGAGAGCTCCGGGTTGCGGATGTGGGCGATGAGCTTGTCGGGCTGGGTGTGCTGGGTGTCGAGGTACGTGCCCTGGTACATGCCCGGGAGGAATCCCGACCGCCAGTTGTGCGTGGTGACGATGGGGTATCCGCCGGGGCACATGACCACGAACCCGGGCAGGTTGCGGTTCTCCGTCCCGAGCCCGTACGTGACCCAGCTCCCCAGGCTCGGCCGCGGCTGCCGCCCGTCCCCGCAGTTCATCAGCATCAGCGACGGCTCGTGGTTCGGCACGTCCGCGTACACCGACCGGATCACGGCCATCCCGTCGATGTGCTCGGCGGTCTTGGCGAACAGCTCGCTGACCTCGATCCCGGACTTCCCCCGCTTCTCGAACTTGAACGGCGACTTCATCGCCACCCCGGTCTTCCGCTCGGTCCGCAGGTTCGTCGTCGGCAACGGCTTGCCGTGGTACTTGTCGAGCATCGGCTTCGGGTCGAACGTGTCGACCTGGCTCGGCCCGCCGTTCATGAACAGGTGGACGACGTGCTTCGCCTTCGCCGGAAAGTGCGGGGCCTTCGGCGCGAGCGGGTCGAGCCGGCCTGCCGTCTCGGCGGCGGCCCCGTCGTCGGCCATCAGCCCGGCGAGGGCCAGCATCCCGAGCCCGGTCCCGCACCGGGAGAGCATGTCGCGGCGAGAGAGAGCGGAATGCCGAACGCGGAAGGCGGAACGCGGAGAAAGCATCGGCGGCAGTTCCTATCAGCCTGGGTTTGGTCAGGCGACTCCCATCCCGGGTGACTGACGGCCCGGTCGTGCCACTGGCGGGCTCACCTTGGTCCCGTTCGATCGTTCCGAGGTTTCCGAAACTCCCGCCCATTTCAGGGCGTGGCGATGAGGTCGTCCCAGCCGGTGGCATCCTGAACCCGCTCGGCCATGCGTTCGAGTCGGTCGCGGTCGGTAATGGCCTGGACGGCCGCCACGACTCCCGCCGGGGCGGGACCGAATCTCCTGGTTCCGAGTCGGAATAGGACCCCCCGGGCACCCTCGACGATCCCGCGGGCTTCACCGCGGGCTTCACCGCGGGCTTCACCGCGGGCTTCGCCCAGCGCGAGGCCCCGTTCCAGAATCAGCTGGTATGTCGTCGAATCTTCCAGGGTCATGCTCAGACTCCGATAGAGCTCAACGATCTGGTCTCGGTCGTACCGCAGCCCACAGAGAACGAACGTGGAGCCGTACAATCCTCGTTCCACGGTAGTCGGTAGCTGCTCGGCCCGCAACCGCTCCCGAAAGCGAGCGAACGCGGCAGGGAGGTCGGTCGCGGCCTCATTCGTCAGAAGGGCCAGCGGGGCCACCCCCGGACCGGCCGCGAGGAGTCGGTCCACAGGCTCCAGCCAGACGCGGACGACCGTGTACCGGAACGTCAGGTACGGCCGGCCATCAGCCCCGGACACATCAAGGGTGCCCGTTAAGTCGGTCGCGGTCGCCTTCGGCCGGAGCAGGACAACCACGCTGTGAACCGGCAGCCCGGTGACTGCGTGTGTAGCAACATTGTACCGCAGGAGTTCTTTCGGGATGCCAAGCCGGCCGGTTGATTCCAACTCGAGGTGGATGACCGCCGGGATGAGACCGTTGACGCGGAAGAGCTTGTCGGCCTGCAGGGTGGCCGAGAGGTCTGTGTCCAAAGCTTCGGCGACGCCCGGCGGCACCCCGGACCGGACGGCCAGGAACGTCGCCCAATCGGCCGCGTGCGCGTCGATCAGCGTGTTCAAGGTCGCATCGAATGGTTTCGACATCAGATCAGACCTTCCCAGCAGAAGGGGATACGTCTGTTGCCGGGCCTGTTTAATCCACGAACGCAAATTCGTTGGTCATCATCAGCCCGTGGGCGAGATCGACCCAGCGGTCGGCCTCCGGGCCCTTGGCGATGAACGCCAGCGCGGTCTTTCGCTCCCCGGTTGCCGGGTTGCGACCGAGCACTGTCATGAAGAGGGCATCGACCCGACCGGCGGGTTCCTTGTGCTTCTGCACGCCAGGAGACGCGGCGAGCTTCTTCGCGGCACTTCGGGCGAACGGCCCGTTCATCAGGAAGAGTGCCTGGGGGGCGACGGTCGTGGTCGTCCGCTGCGGGGTGGTGCCGGCCGGGTTCGGCACGTCGAAGGTGGTGAGCAGGGTCGGGAATTCGAGACGATCGACGTACCCGTATATGGCCCGGCGGGTCGCGCCCGGGAGCGGTACCGGCGGCCCACCGGATTCGTGGGCCAGACTGCCGGAGACGGCGAGCACCGAATCGTGCAGGGCCTCGAACTCTAGCCGCCGGCGGTTCATCCGCCAGAGCAGCCGATTCTCCGAGTCGACCGCGAGTCCTTCCGGCCGGTCGAGGCTCTGCTGCGTGTAGGTAGCCGAGGTCATCATCAGCTTGTGCAGCTGCTTGACCTTCCAGCCACCCTCCATGAACTCGTCGGCGAGCCAGTCGAGCAGTTCCGGGTGCGTCGGCGGATCGCTCCGGAGGCCGAAGTCGCCGGGCGTGCCGACCAGCCCTTTGCCGAAGTGATGCAGCCACACCCGGTTCACAAATACCCGCGCGGTCAGTGGGTTCGTCCTCGATACGAGCTCTCGCGCCAATTCGAGCCGGCCGCTCCCCGTGGCGAACGGACGGCGGCCCGGATTCGCCACCTTCACGAACTGGCGCGGGACCGGTTCGCCGGGGCGGCCCGGGTTGCCGCGTTCGAACACCCGCGGGTCGTAGGGTCGGGGTGGGTCGGTCAACGCCATGGATCGCGGCGGCCCCTTCGCGGCCCACTGTTCGACCGCCCGCAGCAACTTTTGATACTCGCCCTGGGTCGCCCGGTCGGGGAAGAGCGAGAGGAAACCCCAGTCGAGAGCGAGGGGGGCGTCGGCGGGCGAAGTCGGGCCGTACAGCACCCGGCGCAGCTGCTCGGCGTCCGGGTCCAATTGCTTCGCCCCTGCCGCGAGTGCGGCCTTCCAGCGTGTGTCGATATCCGCGAGCAGCTTCCCGTACCGGTCGGCGACCTCTTTCATCGTCTTCGGCGGCGTCGAGAATATCGCGCGGACGAGCCGGTTGCCTCCATCCACCTTCGCCAGTCCGGCGGGGCCCTTCTCCGCGAACTCCTTCTCCGCGAACTCAGCCACGGCATGCCAGTGGAGCCAGACCGGGTCGCGGCGCTTGCGGGTGTCTTCGAGGTACTGCCGCCAGCGGGTGATCATGCTCGGGTTCAGGTCGCCGGGGTCTGCCAGGAGCATGAAGTCGTCGGCCGGGGGTGCGTTCCGGGCGGCGTGGGCGGCGAGCAGGTATTCGCCGGCCCGGGCCCGCGCCCCTCCGACCAGGGCCGAGTGCCTGGCGGTGACGAAATCGATCAGCTGGCGTTCGCGGACCTTCAACTCGGCATCGAACAGCAGGTGCTCGCCGGTGGCCGGGGCCGGGCCGTAGAGCGGCGGGACGGTCGGTTCGGTCGAGCTGCGGAACACACCGTAGAGCGAGTAGTAGTCCGCCGCCGGAACGGGGTCGAATTTGTGGTCGTGGCACCGGGCGCAGGTCACCGTGAGGCCCATCAACCCGCGGGTCACGACGTCGATCCGGTCATCAATGATGTCGTGGGTGTTGTTCATGAAGTGCCCGCCGACCGTCAGGAAGCCGAGGGCCGCGAGCGCCTTCGGGTCGTCGAGGGGGAGTTGATCGGCGGCGAGCTGTTCGAGCACGAACCGGTCGAACGGGACGTCCTTGTTGAGCGCCCCGATCACGTAGTCGCGGTAGGTCCAGGCCCACGGGTACTCCTTCCCCTCGAAGAACACGTACCCCTTGTTGTCGGCGTACCGGGCGACGTCGAGCCAGTGCCGCGCCCACCGCTCGCCGTACCGCGGACTGGCGAGCAACCGGTCGATCAGCTTCGGGTATGCGTTCGGGTCCGGGTCGGCCACGAACGTCTCGACCTCATCCGGGGTCGGCGGGAGGCCGTGTAGGTCGAACGTGGCCCGGCGGATAAGCGTGCGGCGGTCGGCGGGCGGGGACAGGGTCAGCTTCGCGGCTTCGAGCTTCGCCAGGACGAACCGGTCGACGTCGTTGCGAACCGCGGAACTCGGGTGGCGGCTTTCCGGCACGCCCGGGCGCTTCACGGGCTGGAACGCCCAGTGCGTGCTCGCGGCCCTGGCGATCTTGTCCGGTGCCATGAGCTGGGTGTTCGCCGGCCACGGGGCGCCGTGCGATACCCACTGTTCCAGGGCGGCGAGTTCGCGGGCGGGAAGCTTGCCCGAGGGCGGCATTTTCAGGTCGCCGGCCTGCCGGACGGCCTCGACCAGCAGACTCTCCTTCGGCTTCCCCGGCACCACCGCCGCGCCACTCTCGCCGCCTTTCATCATCGCGGCGCGGGTGTCGAGCCGCAGCCCGGCCTTGGGCTTTTCCGGGCCGTGGCACGACAGGCACCGCTCGACCAGCACCGGGCGGACGTGCTTCTCGAAGAACTCTTCCCCCGCGGCGGGCTGCGCGAGGGCGGGAGCGGCCGAGAGCATGAGCACGACAGTCGGGAGGAGCGAGAGCCGACGCGGCATGAAGACCACCGGAAGCAAGATGATCGGCGCGCGGCCGGGGGCCGGCGGTAGAAGGCGGGACTCCTATAGAGTGACGGAATCGCGGCTGTGCATCAAGCAGTTTCGGGCTCGCGAGCTTGATATTTGCCGCCCCAACAGGGCGTCCGAGAATGGCCAGGGGTGGAACCGGCGCATCCGGTGGAACCCCTGGAAACGCACCCCGGATACAGAGGCTTGTGTGGCACGGCGGCGGGCGGCATACTGGCCGGGACGGTCGCGGCCGGAACTCGGTCGTTTCCACATCAGGGGAACCGGTAATGGGAGTTCGATCGCCCCTCTTCCTCCTGTTCGCGGCCGTCTGGACGACAGGGATGGTCCGCGCGGCCGACTGGCCGGGATGGCGCGGGCCGACCGGGATGGGCCGGACCGCGGAGAAGGACCTCCCGCTCACCTGGGGAGGGAAGGGGAATGAGAACGTCCTCTGGAAGGTCGCCCTTCCGGGTCAAGATGCGAAAGCCGGACAGGACCAGAACCAATCCAGCCCCGTGGTCGCCGGCGGGCGGGTGTTCGTGACCGTGAGCTACTGGCCCGGCGGGAAGCCGGACCCGAAGGCGTTCCCCGAACACCACGTCGCCTGTTACCGCACGGCCGACGGCAATCAGCTCTGGGACACCAGGGTCGAGCCCGGCTCGTGGCTCCTGTCCGACCTCCGCGGTGGGTACACCGCCCCGACCCCGGCGGTCGACGCCGACCGGGTGTACGTTGTGTTCGGCTCGGCCGTCATCGCCGCTCTGGACCTGGACGGGAAGATCCTCTGGCGGAAGCAGATCAACCCCCACAAGTTCGACGTCGCCCTCGCCCCCAGCCCGGTCCTCTACGAGGACACCGTCATCCTCCAGTGTGACCAGCTGGACCGGCAGTCGCGGCTGGTCGCCTTCGACCGGCGGACCGGCGAGGAGAAGTGGGAAGAGAAGCGGCCGGGAACCGGGTTCGGCCACAGCACGCCCGTCCTCGCGACGGTCGGCGGGAAGCCCCAGCTGCTCGTTTCCGCGTCGAACGCCCTCCAGGGGGTCGACCCGGCCACCGGAAAGCTCCTCTGGTCCTGCGAGGCGAAGGGGGACACGGTCTCGCCGGTACTTGGCGGCGGGATCGTCTACTGTGACAGTGGCCGGGGCGGGCCGGGGGTCGCGGTCGACCCGACGGGGGCCGGCGACGTGACGAAGACGCACCTGAAGTGGAAGCTTCCGCAAGTGCCCGACGGGTATTCGTCCCCGGTCGTCGCCGGCGACTTCCTGTACCGGCTCCACGCCCCGGACGTGGTCAAGTGCATCAAGTTGTCGACCGGCGAGGTGGCCTACTCCGAGCGCCTGAGCGGGGTCTCGACCGCGTCCAGTCCGGTGACGACCGCGGACGGTCGAGTGTATGCCGCGAGCGCGGGAAAGAGTTATATCCTGAAGGCCGGGCCGCTGCCGGAGGTGTTGGCGGTCAACGACCTCGGCGACGGCGGCCCTGCTTCTCCCGCGGTCGCCGGCGGCCGGTTGTACCTCAAGGGCCGCAAGTGGCTGTTCTGCGTCGGGGCGAAATAACGATAGAGAGAATAAGGAATGCAGGAATAAGAGTGGATATTTTATATAAACAATATATTAATTATTAATTTGTCTTTTCATGAATTCCTGCATTCCTTATTGATCGGTTTTCCCGTCCGGTGCCCGTTCCGAGAGGCGTTCGAGGGGTCCATGCGGTACTCACTACTCTCCTGTGCGTTCGTCTTCCTTATCCCCGGCGCCAGCCCGGGGGCCGACTGGAAGCCCGTGACCGCCGAGCTGGTGGCGAAGGAAAAGCCCGGCTACGGCGGGTTGTCCGGGGTCGTGGTCGACCACGCGACCGGCCACCTGTTCGTCGACCTGAGCGACCGCGGCGTGTTCCGCTCGACCGACCGCGGGAAAACATGGGAGCGATTGGGCAAAGACGTGATCAAGGGGCGGACGGAGACGCCGGGGAGTTTTCAGATCGACCCGGCCGGGAAGACGAAACGACTCCTGCTCCCGAGCGTGTACGGCGGCCCGATCGCGGTCGGGTCGGCGGCCGAGGGCGGATGGCGAGTCCTCGACAAGGCGTCCGTGCATGTGGACTGGTGCGCGGCCGACTGGACCGACCCGGACCTCAAGTTCCTCCTCACCTTGAAGCACGAATCCGGCGGACTCCTGCTCGTCTCCCGGGACGGCGGGAAGACCTTCGCCGAGCACGGGAAAGGGTACGGGCCGGCGTGGGCGTTCGACGCCGACACGGCGGTGGTCGCCGCGCTGAAGACCAGGGACCGCCCGAAGGGCGGGCTCCTCCGCACGACGGACGGCGGGAAGACCTTCAGCCCGGCCGGGGATTATGCCCCGGTCTCCCTCCCACGATGGCACGCGGGTGCCTTGTACTGGCTGGCCGACGGTGTACTCATCAAGACGGCCGACAAGGGTGGCACCTGGGAGAAGCTGAGCGCGGTGAAGGACGGCCGGTTCGGGCCGGTGTCCGGGAAAGACGGCAAGCACCTGTTCGTCCTGACCGGGGCCGGAGTGGTCGAGAGCACTGACGGCGGGGCGACGTGGTCGGCTCCGATCGCGGTGCCGAAGGAGCTCAAGGGCGTCTCGGCACTCACCTGGCTGGAGTACGACCCGGTCGGCGATGTGGTCTACGTGATGAAAATGGGGTCGGAGCTGTACGCACTCCCGCGCGGGAGCAAGTGACTCCTCGCTCCGATCATCCCGCCGTGCGAGGTGGTCGGGGCTTGCCCGGGGCCGTATCCAGAACGAGGACCACACCCCGCCGATCTTCACCTCCGAGGGCCTCCCATGAAGCCGACGCTGCTTTGCCTGGCCTTGTTGCTCGCGGCCGTCGTCTCCCCCGCCCAGCTATCTGCGGATTCCCGGAAACCGTCGGCCGGGATCGCGGCCGTGCTCCTTCCGTACGTGGAGGCCGACACGCTCGCCGGGGCCGTCGTCCTGGTGGCCGATAAGGACAAGGTGTTGACCCTGGAAGCGGTCGGGTACTCGGACGTCGCGGCCAAGACGCCGCTCAAGACCGACGCGTTGGTCTGGATCGCCTCGATGTCGAAGCCGGTCACCGCAGCGGCCCTGATGATCCTCGTGGACGAGGGGAAAGTGAACCTCGACGACCCGGTCGAGAAGTACCTGCCGGAGTTCAAGGCCGTGGTGGTCGCCGTTCCCCGGAAAGGCGACGCGCCCCTGCTCCAGAAGCCGAGCCGGCCGATCATCGTCCGCGACCTCCTCCGGCACACCAGCGGGATGCCGTTCAAGTCGGCGGCCGAGACCCCGACGCTCGACGCGCTGCACCTGAAAGACGCGGTCGAGAGTTACGCCAAGACGCCGCTGATGTACGAACCGGGGACGAAGTACCAGTACTCGAACGCGGGGATCAACACCGCCGGGCGGATCATCGAGGTGGTGAGCAAGACGCCCTACGAGGAGTTCCTCGACAAGCGCCTGTTCGCCCCGCTGGGGATGACCGACACGACCTTTTGGCCGTCCGAGGAGCAGATGAAACGGCTGGCGAAGTCGTACCAGCCGGGGCCCGAGAAGAAGGGCCTGGTGGAGACCAAAATCGGCCAGCTCCGGTACCCCCTGACCGACCGCACCCGTGGGCCGATGCCGGCCGGCGGACTGTTCTCGACCGCAGCCGACATGGGCCGGTTCGGTCAGATGTTGCTCAACGGCGGGACCGCCGGCGGGAAACAGGTCCTGTCCGAAGCCGCGGTGAAGGAGATGACGACCCGGCAGACCGGAGAGGGGATCAAGGAGAGCTACGGGCTCGGGTTCTCGGTGAGCGGCGACACGTTCGGACACGGCGGGGCCTTTGCGACGAACCTCTCCGTC
Organism: Gemmataceae bacterium; assembly: GCA_028288765.1. GTDB lineage: Bacteria > Planctomycetota > Planctomycetia > Gemmatales > Gemmataceae > Urbifossiella. The sequence continues at coordinate 52,770 of JAQGHQ010000341.1, forward strand.
GACAAGAAGCGGGGGCTCGTGCTCGTCTGGCACGTCCAGCACGCCGGGTTCCCGGGGGACGGCGGGAAGAGCCAGGGGGCCTTCCGCAAGGCGGCCGAGGACCGGTTCGGCACCGCGGGGAAGTGACGGTGGCCGAATCAAGACGGTCCGTGGCGTCTGTACCCCGGAGGGGTTGTAGTCCACAGCCCAGGGTCGCGCTTCGCGCACCCTGGGTCGGGAGACCCCTCCGGGAGGCGGCCCTGGATGGAAGATCGCCGCCCAGGGTGCGCTCGCTGCGCTTGCGACCCTGGGCTATGGACTACAACCCCTCCGGGGTACAGACACCTGGGATCTGGACCTCAGATGTGGGTACGGCACAGCGCTCCTGAGTGGGAACGAGGTTAGGAAACGTTTGGCGATCCCCGGCTCTCCGGAATAAACTGTTCGCACCTCTCCCTCTCCGTGCCTCCCCATACCCGCCGAGGCCCATGTCTACCATTAAACACCCCCTCGAACCGCTCACGGCCGAGGAAGTCCGGCTGGCCGTCTCGATCCTCCGCGACACCGGGAAGGTCGGCCCGCGCACCCGGTTCGTGTCCGTCTCCCTGAAGGAGCCGCCGAAGGCCGTCGTCCACGGCTTCACCGGGGCCGGGCCGATCACCCGCGAGGCGTTCGCGGTCCTGTTCGATAACACGACCAACTCGTGCCACGAGGCCGCGGTCTCGCTGACCGACCGGAAGCTGCTGTCGTGGAAGCACGTCCCCGGCGTCCAGCCGACGATGACCGCGGACGAGATGGCCGAGTGCGAGCAGGCGGTCCTTGCCAGCCCCGAGTTCCGGGCCGCTCTGAAGAAGCAGTACGGGATCGACGACCCGGCGCTGGTGATGGTCGACATCTGGAGCGCCGGGAACTACGGGGAGCCGGAAGAATCCAGCCGCCGGCTCGCCCGCCCGCTCTGTTTCCTGCGGACCGACCCCACGGACAACGGCTATGCCCGCCCGATCGAGGGCATCCGGCCGGTGGTGGACCTGAACGAGATGCGGGTGATCCGGGTGGAGGAGTACGGCCACTGGCCGCTCCCGCCGCAGCCCGGGAACTACGCCGCCGACCGCGTGCCCGATAAGCGGACCGGGATCAAACCGCTGGAGATCACGCAGCCCGAAGGACCGGGCTTCCAGGTCGATGGGTACTACGTGAAGTGGCAGAACTGGAGTTTCGTCGTCGGGTTCAACGCCCGTGAAGGCTTGACCCTTCACCACCTGCGCTACACCGACGGCGGCAAGGACCGGAGCGTCCTCTACCGGGCCTCGCTCACCGAGATGGTCGTCCCCTACGGCGACCCGACGGCGACGCAGTACCGCAAGAACGCGTTCGACGTCGGCGAGTACGGCATGGGGGCGTGTGCGAACAGCCTGGAACTCGGGTGCGACTGTCTCGGGCTGATCCGCTACCTCGATGCCAACCTGGTCAACAGCCGGGGCGAGCTATTGACGATCAAGAACGCGGTCTGCATGCACGAGGAGGATTACGGCATCCTCTGGAAGCACACCGACCGCCGGCTGGCGGACAAGCCCGAGGTGCGCCGCTCGCGGCGGTTGGTGATCTCGAGCGTCAGCACCGTCGAGAACTACGAGTACGGGTTCTTCTGGTACCTCTACCAGGACGGCAACATCCAGCTGGAGTTGAAACTGACCGGCATCCTGTCGCTCGGCACGCTCCGGCCCGGGGAGAAGTCGAAGTACGGGTCGCTGATCGCCCCCCAGCTGTACGCCCCGGTGCATCAGCACTTCTTCAACGTCCGGCTCGATTTCGACCTCGACGGGGTCAACAACACGGTCCAGCGGGTGGACGTGGTCCAGGACGAGCCCGGGCCGGCGAACCCGCACGGGAACGCGTTCGCGGCGAAGGCCACGCCGCTGACCACCGAGAAGGCGGCCCGCGACAACCTCAAGCTCGAAACCGCCCGGACGTGGCGGGTCGTGAACCCGAATGTACTCAATGCAGTCGGCGAGCCGGTCGGGTACAAGTTCTTCCCGATGGACAACTCGCTCCCGATGGCATCCGCCGACGCCTGGTGGCGGCGGCGGGCCGGGTTCGTGAACCACCACGTCTGGGTGACGCCGTTCGACGAGGCCGAGAAGTACGCCGCGGGGGACTACCCGAACCAGAGCAAGGGCGGCGACGGGCTGGCGAAGTGGACTGAGAAGGACCGGCCGGTGGAGAACACGGACGTGGTGTTCTGGTACACCTTTGGCCACACGCACATCCCGCGGCCGGAGGACTACCCGGTGATGCCGGCGGCGTACATCGGGTTCCTGCTGAAGCCGAACGGGTTCTTCGCGCTGAACCCGGCCAACGACCTCCCCCCGCCCGCCCCGAAGAAGGCCGCCGCGAAGGGGCTCTCGCTCGCGGACGGGGAAAAGGGTGGGTGCTGCCACTGACGAGGGGCGTGGATCGGGCGGTGCTTCTTGTAGGGTGGGTCGAGTCTTCGAGGCCCACGGGTGT
>JAQGHQ010000354.1 GCA_028288765.1 Gemmataceae bacterium
GCTGTACGTCGGCCGCGGGCGGAATCGGCCTGGCTGAGCCCGGCACGGCCCGGCCGGCAGTGGACGGGAACCGCCGCCCTCTCGTGGTCCAGTTCGACAGGAAACACTGCGGATGCCCCAGACCTCCGCGAGTAGGATTCGAACCTTCAACCCGCCGGTTAACAGCCGGCCGGTCGACGGCTGTAACCCCTTCCGGGCAAGCACTTCCGGCGACACCCCCCGCGACATGTACCACGGCATGTACCAGCGGTCCCGATTTTGACCCCGACCTCGCCCGAGTCGTCGAGGCGTGGCCCACACTCCCGGAACCTCTCCGTCGTGCCGTGCTCTCCCTTGTCGGGTCGATGCACAATCAGCCGAAGCCGACGGGTGCCGGAGTCGATCGGATCTCGGGTGCACCCTGACATTCCGCAGTTCACACCGGTGCCGGCCGCGGGGGTCGTGGTGCCACCTCGTGGCGGCCAGAAACTCCAGGAGAGCGGACGACGGTGCCGGACGCCACGATGACCGGTTCGACGGCCTTGCAGGGCAGGTCAGGACGCAGCCCCCCGACAGTTAGTGCCGAAGTGGGCGGCAGTCCGCTCCTGGCGCAACAAGGGGGGATACCGGCCGAAGACGGCCCCCGCCCCGGCAACGTCCGGGTCGATCATCGAATCCACCCGGTCGGCTTGTTGAACGGCCTGGCGGCATCGGCAACTTCTCTCCCGGGACGGTACAATCGGGGGGTGGAGAAAACCCAGGGGAATGTGATGGCGACCGCTCTTCGGCTCGGGACGGCGTTCGCGGTGGTCCTGCTCGTCGGCGGGGAGGCCGCCGCCCAGCTGCCGACCGCCCCGCCCCCGCACCCGGCCCTCGCCGACGTGGCCGCGGAGTACCGGCGGCTGGGGCTGCCCGTCCCGCCCCCGGGCGCGGCACTCGTCCGGGTGAACTGGTGGCGCGACAACGGCCGGGAGACGGCCGCGCCGTACCTCCTGGGATTCCGCATTCCCCCGGCGGGGCCCGGGGACGAGCCCCGCTATTTCATTGGGTCGGGCCAGCGGTTGGCCGGGGTGTACATCCCCCCCGACCGGGTCGAAACGGTCGCCCCCACAACACGCGCGCTGGACCGCTTGGACGTGTACCCCCCCGATCAACTCTGCCTCGCCGTTCACTGTCACTTCCGGGGGTGGGACGACCTCGCCCGCGGGCTCTACCTCAAGTCGCTCGAGCATCTCGACGGCCCGCCGGTCCGGGAGCTACGGGAGATCAAGTGGTCGATCTGGCAGGGGCGGGTCAACGAGCGGGGGAGCGACCGGGCGGAGATCTACCGGCAGCTCCGGCCGCTCGCCGACGTGGCCCCGCCGGACGTCGGGCAACTGGTCACCCACCCGCACCTGCTCCGCCGGCTAGAGCTGACCATTGCCCCGCGGACGGCGAAGCCGGGGACGCCCGAGGCCCTGATCGACGACCTGGTCGACTACTGGCACGACAACGAGGACCGGGCGAACGAGTCGGGCCGGGAGGCGTACTGGAAGCTCGTGGAGTTGGGGTTCGACGCGGTGCCCGCCCTGCTCGACCACCTCGACGACGAGCGGCACACGTACGCCCTGGTGGAGGGGTTCAGCGGGTTCATCTGCCGGCCCGTGCTGGTCAGGGACCTCGCCGGGGAGATCGTCTACCGCCTGGCGGAGGGGCGGATCGAGGGCGTCCACGTGCCCGCCTCCCAGCGGGGCGTGTGGCTCGACCCGAAACTGGCGAGGAAGTGGTGGGAGGGGGCGAGGGGGGTCGACGAGGGGAAGTGGCTCGGGGACCGGATCTGGCGTGCGGACGGCCCCGGTGGGGCCGTCCAGACCCCGAACGAGAACGTCCTCCGGGCCCTCGGCGCGAAACACCCGAAGCGCCTCCGGGCGGCATACGAGGAGTACCTCGCCGACCCGCGGAAGCGGGGGGCCGCGGGCGGCGGGGAGTTCGTCGGGCCGATCCTGGCGAGCCGGTTGAGCCGGGAGGAGAAGCTCGGCCTGTTCGTGGGCGGGGCGTCGGCCGGGGAGGTCTGGCAGCGGGTGCCCGCCCTTCGCGGCCTGGCCGGGCTCGATCCCGTGGTGTCCCGCAGGCACCTGCTCCTCGCCCTCCGGGAGGCCGTGCCCCGGCTGGAGAGGGGCGAGTGGGAGCTGGGCGACCCGACCCCCCTCGTCGCGCTGGTCGCGCGGGCCCGGGACCGGGACTGCTGGGACGCCCTGGCCGCCGCGGTGAGGACGGTGCCCTATGACATGCGGAGGCATTTCCTTCGGCACCTCGGGCCGCCCGTCCCGCCAGGTCGGCCGGACCCGCTCCGGCGGGAGCGGATCCGGTTCCTGGTGGAGTTCCTGGACGACCGGACGGCCGGGCTGGGCGAGGAGGAGGGTGACCGGGTGGAAATCCGCGACTTCGCGACGTCCCAGTTGATGGGCGTCCTCGGGTTCCCGGTCGAACGGGATTCCGAGAACGGGGTGGAGCATGACCCGGCTCTGGGGCCGCTGATGCGGTTCGTCCTCCGGGGTGCCGTGCGGCAGGCGGCCGGGCGGGAACTGGCACGCCCGGGGCGATGACCGCCCGATACCCTCACCCTCCCAGCCGGCCTCGGTCGACGGGAAATCCCGGGCTATAGCGCTAAAAGAGTCTGGGTTGATCCCCCTCGAACAGCCCCGGCTGGTCGCTCCCGTCCTGTGGCCGTCGGGGTAGTCGGGCCGGTGGCCCGTCGATCACCACGATAGCCGCGCTGACGCTCGTCCCCTTCCCGCTGAACGACCCGGCCGGGAGGTCGATCCACTCGGCCGCGATCGGCCCGAGCTTCTCCCGTTGCCGTGGCCCGTTCGCACAGATCGCCACCAGCCGCCCACCGGGCTTCAACTTGGCCCGGGCGTGCTCGATGTGCTTGATATCGTCCCCGTGCGAGAACGGCGGGTTCATCACGATCCGGTCGAACCTCCCCAGTTCGCCGTTGAGGGACAGAAAGTCCGCACACCGGACCGCCATCGCGAGGCGGCCGAGTTCGGCGGCGAGCGCGGCGTTCAACTCGACCGCTTCGACCCGGGCTTCCGGTGCCACGTCCCGCACGGCCCGGATCAGGCTCCCGGTGTCCGCCATGCGGAGGGAGAGGCGGGGGTCGCAGCCCGCTTGTTCCAGCAGTGCCATCACGCGGGCCGCGTTGTCGCGGCTCGAGGCGCGGACCAGGACGACCGGAAGGGAGGGCTCGGACATCGGGCACTTTAGCTGGAAGTGGGTTGGCACAGCTCGGCGACCTCCGCCGGCGTCAGCTTTCAGCGGGCGAGCAGGGCCTCGGCGGCTCTCGTGACCGCGGTGTTTCCGGCGACACCACCGGCACCGCCGGCAACGACCGCATCTCCACCCCGCCTTTCCGCAGCGCCGCCGCTCTCGCCATGACCGCCCACCGGGGGACCGCGCCGCCGGCCAATTCCTTGACCCTCCCCACGGCCTCGGGGAGCGAACCCGCCCCGTTCCACGCCGCCACGAACTGCTCCTGCGGAATC
>JAQGHQ010000383.1 GCA_028288765.1 Gemmataceae bacterium
CACGCGAACGACCTGAAGACCGTCGCCGGCTGCCTCGGGTTCCGGTGGACGGACCCGGACGCATCCGGCCTCCAGGCGATCGCCTGGCGGGCCGACTGGGAGGCGACCGCGGAGCCGGCCACGAAGCTGCGGCTCCTCACGTACAACCAGGAGGACTGCACGGCCCTCGCCCGGGTGACGGCGGTCCTCCGCGACCTGGCCGCCGACGTCCCACCGGTCGACCCGGCCCGCCCGGGCGTCGCCGGGGTGGAGGACATCAAGGTCCCCCGCGGCCACAAGTTCTGCGACCCCGCGTTCGTCCTCCCGGACTTCGCCCGGATCTCGAAGTGCGCCTACTTCGACTACCAGCGGGACCGGGTGCTGTTCCGCACCAGCCCCGCCGTCCGGCAGGCCAACCGCCGTAAGGAGAGGAACCGCCCGGCCTGCAAGGTCAGCCAGGTCGTCGAGTACGGCGGGGGGGATCGCTGCCCGCACTGCGGGTCCGACGACTTTGTCTTGGGGGGCTATAACAGCCGGCTGGTTGTGGATCTCAAGCCGGTCGGAGGCGGCCTCAAGCGGTGGGTGACGCGGCACAAGGGCCAGCGATACCGCTGCCACCGGTGTGGCGGGGACTGGGTTTCTGCCGACTATCTTGCCACTTGGGGCCAAAAATGCGGCCGTACCCAGAAGTACGGCTGGGCCTTTTGTGGCTGGGTTGCTTACGCCACGGTCGCACTGCGGCTGACGAACGAAGGGACGGTCGCGTCCCTCGCCGACCTGTTCGGTGTCCCCATGCTGTCCGGCGGGGTGGGGAATCTCCGGCACCAGGCCGCCGACCGCTACCGGGAAACCTACGCCGCCCTCCTCGCCGAGTTGCGCGCCGGCCCAGTGGTCCATGCCGACGAGACCTGGGTGCGGACCAGGGGATCCCCCCGCAAGGGGTACGTATGGACATTCGCCAGCCCTGACGTCGCCGTGTACGTGTACTCCCCGTCCCGGGACGGGGACACCCTACGGGAGACGCTGGCGGGCTTCCGGGGGGTCCTCATCTCGGACTTCTACACGGCCTACGACGCCCTCGACTGTCCGCAGCAGAAGTGCATCGTCCACCTGGTCCGCGACCTCAACGACGACCTGGCCAAGCACCCGTTCGACCAGGAGCTGAAAGACCTCGCCGTGCGGTTCGGGGGCCTGATGCGGGCCGTGGTCGAGACGATCGACCGGTACGGGCTGCGGCGCCACCACCTGAGCAAGCACAAGCGGGACGTGGACCGGTTCTACGCCCGGGAGGTAACTGCGGCCTATGGGTCGGAGCAGGCCCGGCACTACCACCAGCGGCTGGTCAAATACCGGGACAAGTTGTTCACCTTCCTGGACCACGACGGGGTGCCGTGGAACAACAACAACGCCGAGAACGCGGTCAAGCGGTTCGTATCCCGCCGGAAGGGGAGGGAGGGGACGGGGGCGTTCTCCGAGCCGGGGCTTCGGGACTACCTGCTCCTGCTGAGCTTATATCAGACCTTCCGCTACCGGCACCTCAACTTCTGGCGGTTCCTCATCTCCGGGGAGACGGACATCGGGGCATTCGCCGCCGGTCGCCGGTGAACGTGCCCACCCACGCAGGTCCGCCACCACCCCCGGGGTTGGGCACCACAATCCGGAAGGCGATCAGCCGGGCGGCCGACCGGAGGCGGCGTCCGGTCGGGGCTGGGTGGGCCACGCTTCCGATGGCCACACCCCAAAGGCGAATAGCCTCGGCAGGGCGGCCCGGAGGTATAGTGCTGTTAACTCGCCGGGAGCTGTAAACCAGAGAGTCCGAGAGTTTTGGTGGTGCCCTGCCAATGTTGCACGCCCCGAATTGACTGTGAATTCCGACGGACACCCCTCTGATTTCGCTGGGAAATCGAGGGCGTGCAACATTAGCGTGGCACCACCAAAACTTACACCCGCCGGTTTACACTCGGCGCGAGCGCGCGACACCCAGCGACCGATTTCCGGTGGCCCGCCCGAGGGTCGGCGGATCCCGCCTTCCCTCCTGGCTGCTCCACCCGCCCGCCACTCCGGCCACCCATTCCAACATGGCGTCCGGAGATGTCTAATATTATCAATAATATCAAATAAATATAAATCTGTACAACATTACTGCATCCCCGAGGCCGGGGCCGAGACCGCCTCAGGAAAGGACGACCCGGTCCCGCCCGGACGTCTTCGCGCGGTACAAGTTCTCGTCGGCTCGTTTCAGAAGATCGGCGACTCCCAGCCCCGTTTCCCCGAGCGTGGTCGCCACCCCGGCACTTACCGTCAGCGGGTAGGGCTGGCCGTTGAACACGAACGGGCGGTTGCTGGTGGCGATCCGGATGCGCTCCGCGATCCCGCTCGCGGTCGCGGCGTCGGCCTCGGGCATGACGACGGCGAACTCCTCCCCGCCGTACCGGGCCAGGAGGTCTTCCGGCCGAATGACCGCCCGCACCCGGGCGCATAGCTCGCGGAGGGCTAGGTCCCCGGCGAGGTGCCCCCGCCGGTCGTTCACCGCCTTGAAGTGGTCGATGTCCAGGAGAGCTAACGCCAGGGGCCGGCCGTGACGGCCGGCGCGGGACACCTCCCGGTCCAGGAACTCGATGAGGTACCGGCGGTTATGGACCTGTGTAAGGCCGTCCATTACCGTCAACCGGTAAATCTCCTCGTGGTACTCGGCCTCGATGTTCCCACCGCCCAGGAAGCGGTAGATGCAGTTTCCGACCCGGAGGTAGTCCCCGTCCTGCAAAACGGCGTCCTGCCCGGAGACATTGTTCACGAACGTCCCGTTCGAGCTCCCTAGGTCGACCACCCGGTAGTGGCCGTCGTCGTCCCGGACAATCTTCGCGTGGGTCCGCGAGACCGAGGCGTCGGTGTTGCGGACCTGGCAGTCTTCGTTCCGGCCGATAATAATTGTGTCGTACCCGAGCCGGTAGCGGGTTCCGATCCGGGGGCCCGTCGGGTAGATGTAGACCAGATAGGCTTCCTGGATCACACTATTGACCGGGTTCCGTTCCGGGATTTTGAATGTCGGACTGACGTCTTCGTTGATCGTACCCGTGGGGGCGATTTCCCTGCCCTTTGGACGGATGGCGGCAAGGTGGGTCATAGGGCGGTCCGGTTCGGGGTTGTGCAGCTGTCGGCCGGCTCGAGCCGGGGCGGCCGCAGGGGGACGGACAAGGACCCGCCGGCCCGGTGGGGGACGGCACGGGCGGGTCCAAACTCGGGGACGACGTCGCCGGGGTCCGGGAGGCCGGACCGTCAGAGGCCGAGCAGAGGGCTAATGAGCGGCCCGATCACGACACCGATCGGGGGAAGAGGGGCGGGCGGGCTGACCACCACAACCGGGCCGCTCGGTGGGGCCGGCGGGGGGGGACTGGCCGGGGGAGAGGGGTTGAGCGGGTCGATCGGGTATGGGTCGATCGGCTCACTCCGGTCGCGGAAGGAGAGCTGGTAGGTAAGGCCCGGGAACAGGCTGCCGGCGGCCGTGGCGGCGTTGAACACCACCGTGTACGTCCCCCCCGGGAGCCAAAGACTCCCGGTGACCAGAGGGGCACCCGCGACTGCGACCGTGGTGAACACACTCCGGCCCTGGGCGTCGAAGATCGTCGCCCGGACGGCCGCCGTGGTGCCGGCGGTCGTCGTCGCCGAGAGGGAGAACTGTATCAGCCGGGTGTCGGTGGTGGTGATCTGCGAGTAAGTGGTGTTCGCGGCCGCCGTCAGGGTGGCGGTGGTGAGGGCGGTGAACGTGGTGGGGGCGATCTGGGACAGGTCGGCCCACAGGGCATACCGGCCGGTCGCGTTCACCCCGGCCGGGTTGGCGGCGGACACCTGGAGGTAATACGTCGTCCACGCCTGCTGGCCGGCCAGTTGGACGGTGAACGTCCCGTTCTCGTTCGCTACCACCGCGGACGGAAGCTGCCGGCCGGCTGAGTTGTACACGGCGACGGTCGGGAGTAGTCCTTTCGCGTCGAGCCCAACTACCCCGACGGTCAGGGTGCCTGTCGAGAACGAGAGAGACATTGGGGTGATCCGATACCAGTCGGTCACCCCGGCGGTGGCGATCGCCCCGACGGAGGAGAAACTCGTCGCCTGGGTGAAGCTGCTGAACCCGAGGGTCTGGGCGGTCGCGGCGGTGTGGTTCTGCCCCCTCCCCGAGTTGACGTACGTCGCCCCGAGGTTGAACGTGTTTCCGTACGAGACCGGCGAGTAATTCAACCGGAGGTTGTACGCCCCGGCGGAGAAAACGTCGGTCCCGGCCCCCTGCACCTGGACGTAATAGGTGGTCGACGGCGAGTAGTTGGGCAGGGTGATGGAAAGGGTGTTGGTCAGCGGGCCGGGGGCGACGGCGCCGACGACCGCGTTCCCGTTGCCGTCGAGGATCGTCACCTGAGGGGTGAACAGGCTAACCCCGGCGGCCTGGACGTTGACCGTCAGCCCGGTGATCCCGGTCCGGGCCGAGGGGGTGGTGAATTGGAACACCTCGGCCCCACCCACCTTGGCGACGTCCGCGGACACCGCGGTCAGGTTCCCGGTACCGGTCAGGTCGAAGGCGGAGTCGGTGGTGGAATTCCAGAGTCCGCTGCCGAACGGGTCGCCCGACGGCGGCCCGTACACCGACCGGACCGCGGCGATGTCGGCAGGGCTAAGCCCGGTCCGGGGCTGGTAAGTCGTGTACATCACGGACGTCGGGTCGGTCGTCTCGTCCGGGAACCCGAAGGAGTGGCCGGCCTCGTGCAGGGCGACGGTGAACAGATCGGCCTGGCCCCCGGTCCCGCCGATACCGATCGATGCCTGGGAGTTCAGGATCATGTCCCCGGCCCACGTTCCTCCCGTCCCGTCGGCGGTGATGGTCTGAGCCAGCCCCCCGGTCTCCGGGTCCCCGAGTGGCCGGGCCGCGATCCGGATGTCCCCGAACCGCGGGTCCCCCTGGGTCAGCCCGGGGGTTCCCAGGGGCTGACCTTGGTCGGACACCACGGCGACGTTGATGTTCGCCTGCACCGCCCAGGTCTGGAAAGCCCGAAGGATCTCCTGCTCCCAGCTCGCTTGGGCGGATGTCCCGAGGGTCGCCATGAGGTTGCTCGGGGTACCGCCGCCGGTGTCGGTCCCGTCCGGGACAAAACTCAACGTGAGTTTCCCGGCGTTGAGCCACGGGCTGGCGGTCGGCGTAGTTCGGTCCTCGAGCAGCTCAACGGACAGCCGGCGGGGCGACGGCTGGTTCATATGCAGACCTCGAGTTGTCGGGGGCAACTCCCCGCCGGCCTCTCGGGGCAGAGGGTGATTCAGGCGGGGGCATGGTTTTCATTCGTTAACGTAAAACGCTCTAAAATTCGTCATTGTCTACCCGCGGGGAACTGTAACCGGTTATTCCGGTTAGTCAAATTTTTCCGTTTTTTTCTCGCGCACGGTTTGCGTGGGATCTTTCATACACCCGTGGGATTGTGAGCTAAACTGGTATCATCGTCGATCCCTACCCGTCCGCCGGACACCCGACCCCCGGTTCCGACATGGGCACATTGAGCCTGGACCCCACCCGTCCCGCCCCCGCCGCGCCCGAGATCGCCCCGGAGGACATCGGGACGGCCCGGAACTGGGTCGGCAGCGGACCCCATCCGGGGGACCTGAACCTCGAGCCGGCCATCCCCGATGACCCCCGGCAGGCCGCCCCGGCCGCGGCCGGGCGGGTGACCCGGGCGGCCGGCCAGTTCCCGGTCGTCGGGCAGTGGTTTGCCGGGTTCGAACTGGTCGCTGTTCTCGGGCGGGGGACGTTCGGCAGAGTGTACCTCGCCCGTCAGGGCGACCTGGCCGACCGGTTCGTGGCCCTGAAGGTGTCCACCGACCTGGTCGGAGAGTCCCGGACACTGGCCCGGTTTCAGCACACGAACATCGTCCCGGTCTACTCCGTCCACCGGTATCCGCCGTTCCAGGCGGTATGCATGCCGTTCTTCGGGGCGACCACCCTCGGCCACCTCATGGCCCGGTACCGCGGGACCACTTCCCTACCGCGGACCGGCCGGCAGCTCGTCGACACGCTCTGTGTGTTGAACGACGAGACGGCCGTCTCGTCGGCGGCCGGCGGGGCCGTCGGACCGCCGTCCGGGTCAACCGCCGAGGGAGGGCCGGACACGGAGGGGGAAGTCGACGGGCGACCCGTGGTGGCTCCCGGCCGGGTCCGCCCCGGGGGGTTCCTCGGCCTGCTCCGGTCGATGACGTACACCGACGCGGTCTGTTGGATCGGGGGGCAACTGGCCGACGGGCTGGCCCACGCCCACGCCCACGGGCTCGTCCACAACGACCTGAAGCCCGCGAACGTCCTACTGACCGACGACGGCCAGCCGATGCTGTTGGACTTCGGGGTGGCTGACGATCTGGCCCTGCGGTCCTCTTCCCGGGAAGCGATCGGCGGGACACTCCCGTACATGTCCCCCGAGCACCTCGGGTCCGTCCGGACCCGGACCCCGGCGACCGACCCCCGGAGCGACGTGTACGCCCTCGGGATCATCCTGTTCGAGATGCTCACCGGCAATCACCCCTTCCGCCACCCGACCGGGGCGGTGGACGACGAGGTGCCCCGGATGATCGCCGAGCGGCGCGCGGGCCCCCCGCCCGCTCGGCCGCTCAACCCGGCCGTCTCCCCGGGGCTCGAGGCGATCCTGCGGAAGTGCCTGGAGGTCGACCCTGCCCGGCGGTACCAGTCCGCCACCGACCTCAAGGACGACCTGGACCGGCACCGCCGGCACGACCCCCTCCGGCACGCTCGGGTGCCGTCCGTCCGAGAGCGGGCGACCAAGTGGGCCCGCCGACACCCCCGGGTGACCTCCAACGTCAGCATCGTCACTGCCGCCTTGGTCGTGGTCGGGTTCTGCGCCGCCGGGCTCAACGCCCGGGGCGACCGGCTGGAACGGTTCGAGGCCGTGGAGGTCGCCCGCCAACTCGACGACGACCTGAAGATGGCTCACTCCACCCTCACCTCGCTGACCGGCGGCCGGGCCGCGGTCGAGACCGGGGTCGGGCGGTGCGAGGCGGCCCTTGCCCGGTACGGGCTTCCCGGGGACGACGAATGGGACACCCGGCCGGCCTTCCGGGCACTCCCGCCCGACGAGCAGCGGCGGGTCCGCGGCCAGCTCACCGAGGCGTGCCTGTTCCTGGCCCGGGGGTACTCGGTCGAAGACCGACCGGGGACGCCCGCGGCCGAGCGGCTCCACCGCGCCGCCCGACTGAATGAGCTGGCCGAGCGGGTCGCCGGGGACGACGTCCCGCGGGCCGTCTGGGAGCAGCGGGCCGAACTGTTCCGGCGGCGAGGGAACCCGATCGAGGCCGAGGGGGCGATGACTCGGGCCCGTGTGGCTTCGCTGCGGACGGGGCGGGATTACTACCTGTCGGGGGCCGAGGCCCTTGCCGGGGGGCGGTACCGGGAGGCGCGGGTCCTGTTTGCCCGGTCGGTCGAACTCGACCCGGGGTACTACTGGGCGCAGATGGCACTGGGGATATGTCAGGAAGGGCTGGGCAACTACTCGGACGCAGCCGGGTGCTACACGACGGCGATCGCCCTCCGGCCCGACGCCCCCGAACCGCACCGCAACCGGGGGCTCGTCGGGGTGCGGCTACGGGACTACACGCGGGCCCAGACGGACCTCGACCGGGCCGCCGAACTGGCCCCGGACCACGCCGATACCTACCTGAACCGCGCCCTCGCCTTCCAGGGGCTCCGGAACTACCCGGCCGCGATCCGGGACCTCGACCGGGCAGCTGCCCTCGGTGCCCCCCGGGCGCGGGTGTTGTTCATGCGGTCGCGGGCCCGCGAACTGGGTGGGGACAAGGACGGGGCGAGGCGGGACCTGGACGCGGCCATGCAGATCGAGCCGACCGACGACCTCACCTGGGCGACTCGCGGGGTGACACGGATGCAGGCCGACCCGGCCGCCGCCCTGGCGGACTTCGACGCGGCCCTCGCCCTCAATCCCCGGGCTTTACCGGCCATGCAGAACAAGGCACACATCCTGGGGAAGATGGGACGGGTCCGGGGCGCGATCCAGGCGCTCGACCAGATCCTTGAGGCGTACCCGGACTTCGTCCCGGCCCGGGCCGGCCGGGGTGTGATGCACGCTCGGGACAGGAACTGGCCCGCTGCCCGGGCGGACGCGGAAGAGGCCCTCCGGCGGGACACCAGCCCTTCGAACATGTACCAGGTGGCCGGGATCTACGCCCAGCTCTCAACTCAGAACCCGGCGGACAGGGCGAATGCGATCCGGCTGCTGACCGCCGCCCTCCGGGGCGGGTTCGGCCACGAATACGTCGAGACCGACAAGGACCTCGACCCGATCCATAAGACCGTCGAATTCGAGCGGGTGCTTGCCGGGGTCCGTGCGTTCAAGGGCCAACCGCTCCCTTAACAGCCCGTAGAAGTATGGAGTTTTTCTCGGTAGCTCAAACTGCGATCCGGCCAGGGCCGCGTGGCTCGTAGCGCCGAAACGCGGTGATGCTTCTCGCGAATCCGCGGGCCAAACTCGCCCGAGCGATCCTGATCAACACGGCAAGACTCCGCACAAGCGCGGCACGGCCGCCGTGCCCCCTGCCAGGTCTTCGGTTTGCCCACACCCGTCAGCCGGCGCAGGATCCGACCCAGGTTGTGGGCCGCCACCGCGATCAGATAACGCTTGGTCACATTCTTCAGGCCGAGCAAATGGCTACGCCGCGACCCACCCGCCTCGCATAGATGCGCGAACGTCCGCTCGACCACTTCGCTGCACCGACGCCGCAGCGCCTTTCCCTTCGACCGCGCCATCCGACGGCGGTTGTTCATGGCCGCCCGCCGCTGCTCCTCCGGCTTGTCCGCCCACGTCGCCGGCTGCGCCAACTTCGTCTCCGGGATGTACGCCCGCACCTCCTGGAAGTCGCACAACTCGATCGTCGCCGCCGCATGATACCCCTTGTCCCCGGCCGCCTCGTCGATCACCGCGGCGCTGCCCGCCGCCGTCAGGTTGAGCGGGGCGGCCACCAGGCTGTCCGCCAGGGTCGCCGTGTCGGC